>JAIBAQ010000078.1 GCA_019695095.1 Candidatus Hydrogenedentota bacterium | reverse complement strand
CGGCGCCTCTCCCGCCTTAGGAGTCTTCCGTAGCATCAAATCGATCGTGTCCCCGCTACTCCCCCCTTTGCCCACGATCCTCGCCTCCACAAGCCCCTGCTGGATAGCGTTGCCGAGTTCCTCCGCCCAACTGCACGCGGCCACTCCAAGCAGGAGCGGCAATGCAAGGCAACACACACGGCTCGACGCACGCATTACAGTTCCCTCCAGCCAATCCGCGACAATGGCGTATTCGCCTTCATCTGGTCATTGTTCTTTGGGTAGGCGTTGTGCTCACAGCATACTTGTAGAACTCCGACGTCTCCCAAAACACATAAATCAACACAATCTTCGCCACGACTGACACAAGGGCGGCTAACGGAATCAGAATAACGGTGCAGAACATCACCCCGCTGATCATACTCAGCACGCCAAATGTCTTGAGACTCTGCGGTGCGTCCTCAACCCGTCTCAGTTCTGTCGCCAGCAGAATTCCCAATACCCCTCTGACGACCCCTGTTACAACATAGAACAACAGCAGGACACCAGAACTGTGCTGGCCGATTCGAAGCTGCGGGACCATGAAGTCAAAGAAGTTGACCGCGGTCCAAATCAGTACGAGGGTGGCCATACCAAGTATCGCATTGTCCGCCGACGCAAAGTGATACGTCTTGTTCAACATCTCCCGGAGCTCGTACCAAACATAAAGGGAGAGCCCGGTCGTTGCCAAGACTATGAATGGCGAGAAGAGGCTCAGAGGAAGGCCGACTTTCGACACCAGGACCCCTCGCACAATCTCAAGCGGGATTGTCAGAACGACCCCCCATAGACACACCCAACCTGCGGTCATCAAACGTTCACGATTCATCCGAAGACATCCTCCCCCATCCGGCCTCCGGCCGGAAGAATTGCGCCTGCCGGACGCACCCCCCGTCTTTCACGATACCCTGACCCCCAGTAATAGTCAAAGATATAGCCATGCCAAGAAAAATTTCACTTGACGTTTTTCGATTCTCGTTGTATACCCCTATACGTGGGGTATTAGTTCAGTCCTTTTCGGCATCCGCTCACTTTTCCGGTTCCGGCATGTGCCCGAGGAACCGGTGGGGTTGTAGTGTGCGCGACGCCGTCATGGATGGGGATGAGGATGTGCCGCCAATGGGGCGACGCCGCGCTCATCAACGATCCGCTAACGTGAGGTAGAACCACGTCCATCCTTCGGGGGTAGAAAGGGGGGAAAAGGCAAGCAGACTGCATCCGGGGAAGTCTATCCTGCGAAAAGTCAGAAGCTAGCAACAAAAGATAAGGGAAACACATATGAGACACGGTGTGATTTTGGGGGTAGTGCTCTTAGCTGTCATGTTCGCTTTATCTCCCGCACACGCAAACTACCTCACGACAACCAAGCTCGGTGAAGGTTCCGTGAGTCCATCCGTGGGCTCCCACTGGTACGTCTGGTACACCAAGGTCAATGTCTCCGCCACTCCCGCCCCAGGCTGGGTCTTCGACCACTGGGAAGGCTCCTTCGCGGGCCAACCCGCTTCCTTCTCCTTCCGTTCCACAAGCGACAAATGGGCCTGCGCCGTATTCCGTCCTGTAACGCCGTCGTCGGCAACCGCTCTCGTGCAGTACGTCGGCGCTACCGATGCCGCCACAAGCTACGTCATTAATGACATCGACGGGCACACCGGCTGGGACGGCTACGAGATGACGCTAACTTCCCAGAACTGGCGAAGCACGGCCGAAGTTGACCGCACCCTGTGGCAGCATGACATGGTCATGGCGAGGCCATGGTTCCACGGCGACGAAGTGCTCTACCTGATCAACGGCGGCAGCTATCCGCTTAAGCACCCGTCACCCGACGGGACAATTGCCGCGGCGGCCATTGCGCTCGGCTCCATTTATGCCCAAATCGATCAGGTGCCCAATCAACCCCTCTACTTTGCAGACGAAGTGAACAATGCCCGAACCGAAGACGAAGTCCTCGCCTACAGCTTGGACAAAGTCCTCACCACCGGCGACTGGACCTGGGCTGCGCACGCCGCCATGGTCAAAGCCGCCGTGAAAGGCATGAACTTCATCCAGAAAGAAGTGAAGACAGCCGATAAGTTCATCGTGGTCGGCGCTTCCAAACGCGGATGGACCACGTGGCTGACCGCAGCCGTCGATCCCCGCGTTGCCTGCGTCGTACCCCTCGTAATCGACGTCTTCCAGCTCCACAAGCAGGTCGAGCACCACTGGGAAGCCTACGGATCCTACTCGCCCGCGATCCAGGATTACGTCGACTTCGATCTGTTCTGCCGCGCTGCGAACGACCCGCTTGCACCCGATCTGCAAAACATCGTGGACCCCTACAGGTTCATCTCGAAGTTCACGATGCCCGCGCTTATCATCAACGGTTCCAGCGACCAGTTCTTCCTGCCGGACTCTTCCCGGTTCTACTTGGATGAACTGCCCAACCAGGCTGATATGCGGCTTCGCTACTTCCCGAACAAGGACCACTACATGGAAGGCGTGATAGATGATTATGACAACATCTATCAGATCTTCTCCTGGGGCTTCAACCAGGTCTACGGTTATGACAACCCGTACATCGACTGGACCGTCGACGGCAACGGCGCCATCACCGTGACGACCTCCAAGACCCCAGACTCCGTGAAACTGTGGCAAGCCACAAACCCAACCGCGCGCGACTTCCGTCTCGAAACGGTCGGCGCAATCTACACGAGTTCCGATCTGCCTCAGCAGGGCAACGGCACCTACATCGGTTACTGCCCGCCTCCTGCACAAGGCTGGACCGCCTACTTCGTAGAAGCGGACCTGGGCGCTCAGGTCTTCACGACCCGAATCTATGTTACTCCCGACATCGATCCATTCGACGGCCTCGGCTGCTGGGAATAACAGCATAACCCTGTAAAGCCGTCCTCACACACAAGAGCCTCGCTCCGCACACAACGTGCGGGGCGAGGCCCTAATACTCTCGGCATTTATTTATCCCTGCTGCCCCTGCTGCCCATGTTCGTCCGCGCCAGTCCGTGCCCCCTCATGTTGTGGCATGGTCTCCGGACCGTGCCACTCTTACGACCGAAGGTCTCCACCTCGTCCATGTTCGTCCGTGTTAGTCCGTGTTAGTCCACTCTTACGACCGCAGCCCCCCCCCACCGACTACCGCGTCATCTTGATCGTCTTGCCGTTATAGACCAGCTTATTCTCAACAATATCCACATAATGCACTTCGTCCGTGCCGTCCTTGTAAATCTTCACCCGATTCCCCTCAATCGTCCACTTCGCACGGTCATTGCCATTCACTTTCCATACGCCATTCCGCGCGTACTCAATCACCAGCGGCGTCTTGTCGAGCATCTGTACTTCCTTGCAACCCGTGAGCGTCTCCACCGTGATCGGCTTACCGCCAAAGGGGTCATCCGGGTCCACCGGCGCGGGCTCGGTGGCCGGCTCAGGCACTGGCGCGGTATCTATTTGCACGGGCTCTACCGGAAGGGAAGCCTCCTGCTGCGGCGGCTCAACCTTGGCCGGCTCAGGCTTAGGCACTTCAGACTTCACTGGCGGCGGAGCCGGTTCCGGCTTACTCGGCATCAATCGCCAAGCGCCAACGCCCACTACAAGCAACAGAACCAAGGCAATCCCCACATTACGTTTCATGATTTCCCCCTTCCGTTGAATGGTTAGTCCGGAATTCTCATGGCATAACCGTAAAGCTCGGCACATCGGCATTCTGCGCCAACTCTCAGTTGCGGCGACGCAAGATGCGGACTAGGCTCGAACACGAAACACAGGTCTGCTGGCCCTTCAACTCTCAGTTAATTCGCAATCCGACAAGTCGGCACTTGATTCAGTGTTTTTCGTTCCCCCAATCAGCGCCGCACCGCGCCAACTCCCCAACGTGCCCGTCTGTCCCTCGCCACAACTCAACCGTTCATACCAGCGGCCGCACGAGCACTACTAGGCTTCCATACAAGTACAATCCAAGCCTAGCGCACCTGCGCCGACGGATCAAGAAATGCGTACATGCCATGATCAAGACTCACACTCCAAGGACTCACGCCCGATTTCACTTCCTGCGATCCGGCTGGTATCCCATCGTGTGAATCCTGTTAATTATGTCCAGACCCCTCCTCCGCGCCGCAGGCGCACAACACGATTGCCTAGGGCAGAGTCTTCCGAAGCCCCGAGACGCAGTCGAGAGGCCAAGGAGGACGCCGCCCTAGGTAACCAACCCTCCCTAACGGCCGCTCTGAAAGAGCGCCAAACAATCAAAGGCAGCCTTCCCAATCTGGAAGACTGCCTTCCACCTACGACCCTTAGGGCTCTCGCGGTTCTTAGACTCACCCTGCGGACTCGCCCACTTAACGCACACCGCAATCCATGTGTGGCGGCCGCCTCATAGAAAATCAGCTATCTTGACCTAAAAATCCGCCATGTCCTCGCCTTCTAATGGGATCACGTGCTCGGGCGACTTCACGTCACTTCCTGTCGGGACCTTCAACAGCCCGCTCTTGGCCACCGTCTTGCGACGCTCACCCACATTCAACTTTTTTACAGGCGCGGGAGGCGCTGCCCGTCGAACGGACCACACCTTGTCCTTCTCACCAAGTGCCCCCTGAGCAGACTGAGCCCGCGCCCCTTCTACAACGACGACCAATTCGGTAATGGCTTCGTGTAATTGTTCCGACTGCGCCGACAACTCCTCGCTCGCCGATGCGGTCTCCTCCGACGTCGCCGCATTGATCTGCGTTACCTTGTCCATCTGAGCAACCGCGATGTTGATCTGATCGATGCCTTGCGCCTGTTCACGACTCCCCGCCGCAACTTCTCGAATCAACTGCTCCGCCTTTTGAACCTGCGACGCAATCTGCCCGAGCAATCCCGTCACCTCGGTCGACACCGTGACACCGCCGTCCGCATTCTTCTGCGATTCTTCTATCAAAGACGCCGTATTTCGCGCCGCTTCCGCGCAACGCTGCGCCAAATTGCGCACCTCTTCCGCCACGACCGCAAACCCCTTGCCCGCCTCGCCTGCTCGCGCCGCTTCCACAGCAGCGTTCAATGCCAGCAGATTCGTCTGAAACGCTATCTCGTCAATGGTCTTCAGAATCTTCGCCGTCTGGTCCGACGACGACTTGATTTGACTGATCGCGCTCACCATGCGCGTTGATGCATCCCGCCCTCGTTCGGCGTCGCCGCGCGCCTCCTGCGTCATCCTCAGAGCCTTCTCCGTGGCATCCGCATTCTGCCGCGTCATGGATGCCATCTGCTCCAACGACGCCGAAGTCTCCTCAAGGCTCGATGCCTGCTCGCTAGCCCCCTGCGCCATTTGCTGACTCGATTGCGCAACCTGATTCGATGCCGACGCAACCTGCTCCGCTCCCGCCGTCAACGTCCCAACTATGGCGTTGATCGGTTTCGTAATTGCCCGCGTCACCACAACGGCCAGAGCCACCGCCAGCACAATTCCCGCAAACAAAGACACAAGCATAAATGTTCGACTGCGGTTTGCGCCGTCCACCGCTGACGTCGCCTTCGCATTGACATCTTCCTGATACTTCTCCTCCAAGTCTTGAATGACCGATCGCGCCGCCCGGTGATCCGCCTGCAGCGTCTTATACGCCGTCTCTTGCGCCTGCCGCTGCAACGCCACAGCCTTCTGAACTTCCTGCATGGAGTTGCCCTGCGTCACTTTGCTCAGCACATCCATCGCCGTAGGCGTCGTCTCCTCTGAAAGGATGCGCGCCGCTTCCGCCGAATTTCCGGCTGCAACCGATGCTTTGATCCGTTTCACGCTTTCGTGAAATTTCGCATGCGGCTCTTTAGCAGACGCCAACGCGTCCAAGATCACTTTGTTCGTATTCGAGGGATTCTCAATGAGCTTTCCCATCGCGCACGCCGTGTGATCCTCACCGCCCTCAACTGCCGCCCCGCCCTCTGTCATCACGCGCAAACGCGCCAGAAGTTGATAGTGATCCGCGCGAATCGTCTCCAACTGACTTGAAATACCCGCAGCATTGATTACCCCGCCGTCTTCCAGGGCCTTCACCGTTTCCTCAAGTGACGCGACTGTCTTCTGCCACGTCGCATACAGGGGTTGGAACTTCTTCCATTCCTCGGCATAAGCATCATCCTTGGGAAGCGCGTTGAATTTGTCGATGCTCACTTGGAGCGTTCCAAGTGTATCGTTCAGACTACTGTGTTCCTCAATTCGCGCATCCCCCAAAAGCCTCTGGCTGATCAGGGCACGGCAATGACTACGCGCCTTCTCCAAGTCTCGATTGATCTTGATCAAATACGTGATACTCGGCGAATCGACATTCGCAAAGTTCCGCGTCGTGTTGCTTATTGTCGTGATGTTCCATACGCCGATGAATCCAACGACTGCCCCTACGAGGGCCACCAACAGAAACGACAACAGTAGTTTCGACGAGATTCTCATCTGCTTAATCATGGTTCACCCTCCGCTTGTCTCTCCTGACGGGATGCTTAAATAGGTGCATATAGAGATGTGATTCGCGGCAAAACCGCAATTGCGGACGCATCGAATCTGCGTCCTAAGGCAAGTCACTGCGATTACAGTACTCACGACACCCTTTCGGGCGCACGGCCGGGCCAGGCAGCCCGCGCCATCCCGCCGGTACGGGTCCCCTCGAACGGTTCGCTAACTGCCGGACAGATTCCCCTGTCCGTCGTGTTCAGCGTTCGGTCTCAACCCAGGCGCTTACACACCCAAGCCAAACCAGCCCGTCCGCAACGAAACTTCTGGGCACTCAATTCAGTACTATCGCTTTACTAAAGATCTTGTCCCCGAACTTGACACAGTCGCCCCCACGACAGTGCCTTGCACTCTGCCTCTATATAAGGCCGGGTTGGTTTCCGCCCCCTGACGCGGGCATACCCCACGCCTAAAACCGCGCTCATCCTCATTATCCATTACAACAGTCCAGAATGTCAATTTACTTCTATCTTTGATCTGCTAAAGTGATCGTTTGAGATCACGATAATCACACACAAGCAAACCATACCTATACCCCTTACACCAAGAAGAACTTGTCCGGCTTCCTAACAAGCATACCGGCTGCTTCCCGCAACCACCGTGCTTTCGAGACATGCAGCAGGATACAAGGCTAACCTCCGCAACCAGACTGCGTTCGCGAAGAATCCTCGCGGCATAGCCTCAACTTCTTACGCGTTAGCAGTTTAAGTCGGCACTCATTCGTGCCCATGCACAGCGTTAGGCTGCTGCTATGCGTTCCCGTCCATGCTGGTCCGTCCCTTCCGTGTCGGTCCGTCCCTTCCGTGTCGGTCCGTCCCGTCCGGTTCCGTCCGTGTTAGTCCGTGTTAGTCCGTGCCCGTCCAGCTCAGTGCCTCTGCAGCCGTGTTGACGCCCCCCCCGCCCTTTGCTACAATTTCTCTTGGAATGTTGCTTTTCCCTGCCATGTTCGACAGGGTTGGATTAGCTTTGTACCTTAGCAATTGAACCGGGAGCCCAATATCCGTTGTAGCCAACGGCAAGCCGCCACGAGCGGAAGTCGACCGGCTATCGTGAGGGCACCCCCTTAGTGGGCAGGTTCAAAGGCTATCCACTCAACGGCATAGTGCGGGGAAGTTCTCAGCGGGACAGCCTTTGTCCCGCTTTATTCTTTGTATAGAAATTAATAGTTGACATAATCGGATAATAATGAGACAATTCCTCCGGGACTTCCACTGCGAGACATGGGGTATGTCAATTGAATAACCCACAGTTCATTGGGAAAATGACAGGGCTATAATCCCGGATCTAACTCCATATATTGTAGCTCTCAACTTTCTACTTACTATTTGACACTAAGTAAAGGCCCAGTGAATTCCAAGTCAACTCGGCTAAATCGAGATTAAGTATTGACAGAAAGTTCGATATTTGCTACCTTGACACTGTGAGGAACTGTAAAGGCATTCTTTCTATGGCCTTTCGTGTTTTGATTGATGGGATAACAGGCCCTCCACGAACCCTTCGGGTTCTGACGGGGTGGTAGGGAGCGCACGTCGCCGTGCTGTTTTCACGACCAACCAAGGCCCTCGGCATCGACATCGGCACACATTCCGTTAAAGCTGTGCAAATGTCTCGATACGCTGGGCGCATCCGCATCGAAAACGCGGGATACTACGCGTGCGATCGGAACCAGCTCAACGCGGATCCCGTCTTGGCACAAGCCACTGCGGTTCGCGAGGCGCTCCGAAGCATCTCAACGGTGCAAAACTACGTCGTTGGCGCCTTGCCCGGACAAACCGTCGTCATTCGATATCCGCGTCTCCCCAAAATGCCCGAAAGCGACCTCGCAGCCGCCATCGAAAAAGAGGCCGGACAGAACATCCCTTACGAACTTTCCGAAGTCTTTCTCGACTGGGCCCTTCTCGACGAAGTCTCTGAAGCCGGAAAGAACATGATGAAGGTGCTCTTGGTCGCGGCCCGGTATGAAGTGATTGAATCCCGCGTACAGATCGCGCAAGAAGCTGAAATCGCCTACTCAGCGCTCAGCGTTGACAGTCTCGCCCTGGCCGATGCCGCCGAAGCCTGCGACTTTCTGCGCGTCGGCGAATCGGTGGCGCTCATCAACCTCGGAGCAACCACTACCAGTATCCATTTCGTGAAGGATGGCAAATCCAATTTCATCCGCGACGTAAGCTGGGGTTCTCGCGAACTGATCCAAGCCATTGCAAAAGCCCGTCGCGTCGAATTGAACGAAGCGGAAAAACTTCTGATTCAGTCCGGCGCGCCTGCGCCGCCTGCGCCTCCCCCACTGCCCGAAGTGGAAGAGGAACCCGAACCTCCAGAGCCCCCTAAGAAAGACATTCTTGGCGATTTGGGCGGAGGTTTACTCGACCCGCTCGACGAAGAACTCTCCGGCCTTGAAGAGCCGGGGTCCGCTAAAGTGAAAGCCTCGGCGCCAAAAGCCGCCGAAGAAAAAAGCCTCGGCGAAGTACTTGCGATGCCGTTCGCGCGACTTGTCAGCGAAATCCGACGTTCATTCGACTACTACGAACAACAACTCTACGAGCACCCGGTCGACCGCCTGATCCTCAGCGGAGGCGTCGCGCATCTGCCCTTGCTGCGCGAAACCCTCGCCGAAGAATTAGGCGCCCCCGTCGAGTTGGCTGACCCGACCCACAGCGCACTGCTGTTAGGCCAGGATCACCTCATCAGCCCCATGCTCAACCAACCGGCCCAATTCATGGTGGCCGTGGGTCTCGCGGCGCGAGGGATGGCCGACCTATGATTCAAATCAACCTACTCCCCCATCACCTGCGCCCCATAAAGCGCTCCGCCTTGCCCTATGTCCTTTGCGCGGCCTTGTTCGTCCTCGTCGTGCTGGGCATCGGCGTCTCGTTCGTCTCGACTCAGGCTGCAATCGCCTCGATCAAAGGAGACTTGGCAGAACACAAGGCGGAAATGGAGAAGCTCCAACCTATCGTCGACGAGTCGAACGAACTCGAGACCCTCAAAATACAACTCGCCGATAAGCTCATGACGATTGATGAAATCGCCAAAGAACGAATCATCTGGTCACGCCAACTGTGGAACCTGGCGCGCCTCACGCCCGACAACGTGTGGTACAGCGAAGTCGAAGTGACTACCAAAGCCTACCAAGTCCCGGAACCAGTACTGGATCCGCAGACGGGTAAACCCAAGATCAACCCACAGACCAAACTGCCCGAAACGAAAATGAAGACGGTCAACCGGCCCATCCTCCGTGTGTCGGGTTATGTGGTGGAAGCCGCAGACGGCAGCCAGGACGTAAGCCCCCTCACGGACGCGTTGACTACCGACCCCGAATTCACATCCCTGTTCCAATTGGACTCTCCGTCGTTCCAGAACACGGAGTTCGAGGACTTCCCTGTGAAAAAATTCACCCTGGAATTCCTCATTGCGACCGGAGGGCAACAACAATGATGGATGCACTCCGAGGCAAAGTCACTCCCAAAGACTGGATGGCAGTTGGTGCCATGCTCGCCATCATCGCCGGTGTAATCGTGGTCTACATCTTCTTTGTACACCGCGGCATGGCGCAGAATTACGACGAACTAACCACGGAAGACAAAGCAGTCCTCGCCGATATTGCCGAAGCCAAGCGCAAGCAGGCGGGAATTGCAAAGCTGCGTGAAGAAACCGAAAAGACGCGTACGCTCGTTTCGAGTTTCGAAAAGCGTCTGCCTTCCGAACGCGATATCCCCGACATGGTTCGCCAGTTTGAAATCCTCGCGAACGAAGTAGGCCTCAAGCACGCCATGAAACCCGAACAGCGCATCAGCGACGAACGCAAGGAAACCATTCCCTACAGCGTCTCCACCTTCGGCAGCTTCCACCAGACCGCCAGCTTCATCAACAAGCTCGAACGCTACGAGCGCTACATCAAGATCTCCAACCTCAAGGTCGAAGAAGAAGACAACGGCGTCTCCAAAGCCACTTTCACCCTCAGCACATACCGCTTCCTGGCCACTGCCGCTCCGACTAAGCAAGCCGCGCAGACAGCCTCCACACCAGCCGCGGCTCCGCAGCCGGGAGGCAAGTCATGAACAAGCAAACTAAGAAACTCATCCTACTCGGCGTGCTCGGCCTCGTAGCCCTGTTCTTTGTTCTGAGACCCTTCTTGACGCAGTCCGAGCAGGATCGCATCTATCAGGAAAACTTTAAGAAGGCGCAGCAGGAAGCTGCCGCTGGCGGTCCTGCCACCCCCGCCACACCTGCCGGACAGCCTGCCGCCGCCGCCAAACCCGCTGGCGCGCCCAATGGAGCCGCAGCCAACCGTTCGCAGTTCCAGAAGGCCGAAGTCGATATCGATGCGCTAATCGCCAGCATTCAAGAAGTAACCTTCGACTACGACCAAGAACGTACCCGAATCAATCCCATGACGCCTCTCGTGGGCCCCATGGCCCCCATGCGCCTTGCAGTTTCTCAGCCCGGCGCCGAGGGCCAAGAGACATCCCAAGAGGACGTCCAGCAAATTCTTCGCAATCTGCGCCTCACAGGCATCCTGTGGGACAAGCGCGATCCAATGGCAGTGATTAATGACGATATCGTGACCCGAGGCTTCGAGTTCCCCGATACGGGCGTGAAAGTCCACGACATCGAAAAAGACCGGGTCATCCTGAACCTGAACAACGTCTTGGTTCCACTCGAGATGGAGGAGCGGTAAGCAATGTTACCGGCAAGAAGAGCTTGGGCCCTGGCAATTGTAGCCGGGCTGATCGCCGTGTGGGTGAGCGCAACCGCTCAAGACACGGACATCGCTAGGCAGAAGCAGGAGGTCGTTCGCGCCGCGCTTGCAAAAGCCGGTTCGGGAGAACCCACCGCTAAACTGCTCGAGACTGCCGAGAAATCCGCAGCCATCCTGACGGCGGATTTGCAGGGCGACTCCGCCTCACCCTCGCTGGTCATCACCCTCGATGGAGCCCCCGAGTTCGACTGGTTCTACCTCGACAAGGGCAAACGCCTCGTCATCGACTTCTACGACAGCGTCTACTTCCAGTCCGGCAAAGAAATCACCGCTGCTTCAGACTCCAAGTACCTCAAGACTGTTCGCTCCAGTATCTATGCGATGGAACCCCATTTCATCGCACGATTTGTCCTTGAGCTCAAGAAAGAAGCCAAACCTTCTATCGACCTGGCAGCGGGCAAAGTCACTTTCGCGCTGGAAGCCAAGTCTTCCAAAGACAAAACCACACGCTCCAAGAAATACAAGGCCGAACCAAGCATCGTTCTGGCTGATGCCCCCAAGCCCGAAGTGAAGCAGTCCCCTGTTCCCCTCACGGTACTCGCGGACGAACTTGCCCGCCTCGGCAAAGAAAAAGCGGACGCCGCTCCCAAGTCCGAAATCACATTGACCAACAACGACGCGGGCGGTGCCAAACCGGTCAAAGTGACCGAAGAAACGAAAACGGCCTCCAAGGATGAGATTCAGGCCGTTGCACCAGTTACCGTCGAGACTGCCGCTCAAGATCTGCAGACGCCATCTGCCGTAGTCGTGGCCACCGGCGAGACCCAATCGCAGTCCACCTCCAACGCTGATCCATTCGCCAACATGCGCCGCATGCTGCAACAGTTGGCCGACGAGCGCGCCAAGACCCCGGCCGCACCTGCAATGCCCAAAGCGGAACCGACCCCGGCCCCCGCGGAAGTCGCTCTGCCCCCCCAAGGTCCCAAACTCGTAGAAACGAAGCCTCTTGAACCCGAAAAGACAACGGCTCCCGAACCAACGCCGCAGCCCGAGCAAGCTAAGCCCGAGCCTGCGCCCGCGCCCAAGATGACGCGCTCCGAAGTGACTGTTGTCACCGACACGCCCGTTATCGAGCCCCCAGTCGCTAAACCGGCTGCTGAAGAAAAGAAGCCCGAACCTATTCTCTTGGCCGCTGCCACCGAAAAACCCGCCCCGGCTCCCAAGCCTGCGGCTGCTCCCGAGCCCCTTCCCGCGTCGCCGGAACCCGAGCCACAACCGCCCGCCGAGGAAAAGCCCAAGCTCGACAAATTGCGTGATGCCATCGAAGCCGACGCGAAGTCGAAGCCCAAAGCCGAAGAGCCTGTTGCTCCTTCTCCTTCGGCTCCCGAAGAAAAGCCTGCGGCCTCCGAGCAACCGGCAACCGAAGAGCCTGCCTCCTCCCCCGCTCCTCAAGAGGAAGCACCGGCACCCGATAAGAAGGCCGCGAAGCCCAAACAGGTCAAATCCGAATCCCTTGTACCGGATTTGGATGAACCCGACCGTGTCAAACTGCCCGCGGGCATGGACCCGATGGATCAACTGGTCAACATCGACTTCCGCGAAATGGATCTCAGCCAGGTCGTTTCACTCCTCGCCAAGAAGGCAGGGGTGAACGTCATCGCTGGCACTGAAGTCGTTGGCACCGTTACCGCCGATATGAAGAACATCCCCCTTCGCAAAGCCATGGATATGGTTCTCCGCATGAACGGCCTTGGCATTGTCGAAGAAGAAGGCATCTACCGCATCGTCACCTACGACGAAGCCGTTGCTGCCCGCCGTGCCACACGCATGGTCCCGCTCAAAAACGCGCAAGCCGATGACGTCAAGACCACCCTCGACGGCATTCTTGTTGGCTCTCCGGAAGCCACCGCCATGGCCTTCTCCGCCAACTCCTCCACCAACGTGATCATTATCTCCGGCCCGCGCGAAAAAGTGGACGAGTACGCAAAGCTCGCCATGGATCTCGACGTAAAAGAACCCACGCTGCCCACGGTTACCGAGCCCGTAAAGCTCAACTACCTCGAACCCAAAGCAGCCAAGCCAATTGCCGAATCGATGATCACCAAAGAGATTGGCAAGATTGAAACCGATGAAGTCGGCCGCCACATCATTGTCACCGACATTCCCGTGGTCGTCGAACAAATCCGCGAGATGCTCACCACCATAGACAAGCCCGCAAAACAAGTGGCCATCGATTCTCTCATCGTCGATGCCGTCCTGCGCGACGCCTCGCAAACCGGTGTAAACTGGCTCCTCGAAGCCTTGCGCCGCCACAGCACAAACGGCGATCTCGTCAGCGACGTATCCCAGCTCGATTTCGAAAGCACGTTGGGCAACATCGGCGCCGAAGCCCTCGATGCCGGCGTCCTCACCCTCGGCATTCTCAGCAACGAAGTTCGCCTCACGTCGAGCATCGCGGCCGAGGTTCAGAGCCGCAATGCAGAAATCCTCGCCAATCCCAGCGTCGTCACGATCGAAAACAAGCCCGCTACGATTAGCATCGTGCAGGAATACCCCTATCAAGAGATTACCCAAGGTCTCACTGGACCGCCCGTCGCCTCGACGGAATTCAAACCCATCGGCGTTACTTTGGATGTCACTCCGCGTATCGCGCACGACAACACCACCATCGTCGATGTCCAGGCAAAGCAAAGCTCTGTGAGCGGACTGACCGAAGACGGCATACCGATCGAAGACAAGCGTGAAGCGCAGACGACCCTTCGCGCCCCCGACGGCCGGACCATCTTCATCGGCGGTCTCCGCAACGTCAGCGACCGCCTCTCTGTCAGCAAGGTACCGGTCCTTGGCGACATTCCAGTGCTCAATCTCGCGTTTCGCAATCGCGACCTGGAAAAGGTCAACACCGAACTCCTCATCTTCCTCACCTGCCGTGTGATGGGAGAAGAACTTCCTGAACTTACCCCCAGCCAGAAGACCGAGTTCGAGAAGATCGGCACGGTTCCCGAAGTACCCGATTCCCAACGCGCCATGTTCCGCGACATCGGCAAACCTCAAGAGATGCGCGACCCCGCATGGAAGTGGCGCCGTCCCAAATGATCCCCTGCCACATGTGACTCCTCTTGGCCGTGAACATGGACGTTCGCGGCCAAGTTCTTTTTAGCCCCACTCTACACATCCACATCCACGTCCGTGTTGGTCCGTGTCGCCCCCTCTCGCTGTGGCGCGGTCTCCCGACCGCGCCACTCTTACGACCGCAGGTCTCCATCACGTCCGTGTCCGTCCATGTCGCCCCCTCTCGCTGTGGCGCGGTCTCCCGACCGCGCCACTCTTACGACCGCAGGTCTCCATCATGTCCGTGTCCGTCCGTGCCGCCCCCTCTCCCACTCTCCGTCATTGCCCACATCAATTCCCATGCGATACAATTATTCATAGAGACGTCTCCATGACGGAGTGGCGCAGCCACTCCTCCGCAACAAACAGGATTAGCAGTTGATGCTTGGCTCTGACGAAATGCGCGAGATTTACCAACGGACGGAGATCATCCGCCGCCCGACGTACGGCATCATCACCGGCTATCACGAACTGCCCTACGTATGCCTTGGCTCTCGCGAAGATGCCACGAACGGTACAACGCGCATCAAAGGCCGCATCCACGTCTCCCCCCGCTTCGTGATCCGCCCTCCGTGGCACGAACCAAGCTACGAGGATATCTTCGGCGACGACAACGTCGACCAAGCGCTCGCGGGCCGCGTATTCGGATTCCTCGGCCTTCGCGGCCGTCCCGTCGAATGCACCTCGGAGCACCTGGAGATCAAACACCTCGAAGGGACGATCGACAAAGCATTGGCGGGCACCCTCGACGAATTGGAGCGCATGGAAGACATCACCACCGGCGTGATAGTCACGCCGAGCAGCCGCTACTATCCGGTGTCGCTTGAACGTTTCATCGCAAGCATTCTCGACGACGAATTCAGGGCCTAGTGCGATAATCTCACCAAGGAGCGAAAAAACGTGAAGAGCGCATACGAATTGGCAATGGAGCGCATGGAACGCGAATCCGGCCCTACGCGAAAACTCAATGACGACCAGAAGGCCGCCATTGCCGAGATCGACAAGAAGTACGACGCCAAAATTGCGGAGCAACGCCTCTCAAGCGAATCCCGCATGCAGTCGGCAACCACGGGCCTCGAACTAGAGCAAATCAAAGCCGATGTGGCCAAAGAAATCGCCAGCCTCGAAGAGCGTCGAGAACGCGAAAAGGAATCCGTCTGGAACGCCGGGTAAGCAGTCCTGCCGTGACCAAACAACATCAATCTCGCCATCTACTCAAAGGATGGCGCTTCCTTTTTCTAGTGGTTCTACTAGTCACCGCAGGCGCGTGGTGGAACGATCGAGTGGCCAGATCCGCGCCGCTTCAACCCATTCATCCCGGCAACACCCTGTGGTCTTTCTCGACGGCAGATTTCCCTGCGTATTGGACGAGCCTCGAACAAAGCGACCTCATGAAACGTTTGGCCGCTGACTGGCCGCGTCCGCAAGCCGCCGCCGAACTGTCGGCCCGGCTGTCCACGGGCATACGCCCCACACCGACCCGATGGAAACTCTGGCTCGGCTACCGGCTCGCCGTTAGCCAGACACCCGATGGAATCGGGATTTCCGCCTATCCCGGATGGCTCTTGCGGTTCGTCGATAATCTCTCGATCTTCCTCTTGCGTAAGCGCGACGCCGAAGGCATTGCGCAATACAAAGACTGGTACTACACGTGGCGCGAGGGTTTTCTGATCGCTTCCACATCCCGCGCATACGTGGTCTCTTGCAAGACGCATCCAGACCCCACGCCCCTCCAATGCCGTGCCGACGGTGCTCCTGTCTTCGAATGGACAGGCTCATCCGAAGGCCAAATCCGATTCTTGCCGGGTGACGGTTTCCCGATCGAAGGCTCCATCAAAGTACCCGTGTCCGACGGAGCCACTCCTATTACCTTGTCCCGTGCCTATCCCCAGCCACCCGCCCTGTGCATCACGGCCCGCGACACTGCCACCTTGCAGTCCATGGGTGCTATCCTCGCGAACACGCTCAAGCGTTTCGACGCGTGGAATTGGACCACGCAGTTCGCATCCACCTACGCACGGCAATCGGGTATTTCCACGGACCTGTTCTCCTTCCCAACCGGTGCGGAACAAGTCTCGCTTGCGCTAGTCAGCATTGACACGTCGCACACGCTGCCTGTCCCCATGTTCGCAGTTGCCGCCCGAGGTTCTGGTGCAACACAAATTCTGCCTACCGACGTGCCCGTTCCGGCCCCGAGTGTCTCCTACGAATGGAACGGCTTTCTCGGCAACATGGTTCCGCTGCTCGGAAGCCAAATGTCCCTGTACACGTGCGTGGCGAACGATGATTTCCTCATGGCCAACTCCGAGCCGATCATGTCAGACCTCGCAGGCCGTCTCGCACTTGGCCCCGCCGAGAATGGGGATGTGGACGTGGTCATCTCAGCGGATTGGAAGATGATGGCGAAGGTGTTGACCTCGCTGGCGCAATTCGCCGGCGAATACGAGTTGCTGCCTCGCTTGAATGCTGACGACGTGAGATACACGGTTCTGCCAAAATTCACCGGCCTCTCGAAACTCGGGACCATGACCCTGTCGGGGCGCTCAAACAAAGGGCGAATCGATTTCACCGGCCTCCTCTTTCAACCCGGCGGAGTAGACGAACCATGATGGCAACCGCAAGCCTGCTGCTCTACGCCTGCTTGGCGGCCGGTTCCGTCAATTCCTATGGAAACCTGGAAGCTCTCGGAGGCCGCAGCGAATGCGCCGCCATCATCGGAAACGGTGCGCTGACAATTGCCATCGATGAAAAGGGAAAACAGACGACGATGCTCTGGCCAAGTCCCACCGGCCCCGGCCAGATCTGGGCGGACCCCTCACACACTTCGCCTTGGCCTCATGGCACCGTATGGGCCGTTCGCACAAACGGCAAAATCATCGCGCGACAAGATGAGTGGACCGTCGAACAACCCGCACATCGCGATGCGCACGGCATCGTCACGACGAGGCTCGCATACGGCGAGGTGCATGCAAACCTTATGCAATTCGTAGTTCCCGATTCAGACGTCCTTGTTATGCGGCTTACGTTGGAGTCTGCCCCCGGCGATACCCAGGTATTCTGGCACGCTGACTTTGACCCAACGACACGCGCCATCCCGGAACTCCCCTGGCTGCATACCGTCGCGACCGCGCAACGGGATTTCGCTATGTTTGTGACAGACTCGGGCGACACCGTCCTCCATTTCCGTCCCGAAGCGCCGGGTTCATACGACTGGATCGAAGCAGAGCGCATCCGCGACAAAGAAGCTCCTCGCGAAAACTGGGATTCCTTCAAAGACGGAACATGGCTTGCCTACACGCCGCTAGGCCCTGGACCGAGCTTCGCGTGTGCCGATACAGACGATGCGGGCTCGCTCCACGAACAACTCGCGCGCGGAAAGATCCAAGGCGCACAATCCGCTGTCGGCGATTGCTCCGTTCTCGCAGAACTGCAACCCGACACACCCGGTACGTCTCAGTGGACCGTCCTCGTAGCTCTTGCCAAAACACGCAAGGAAGCTCTGGAAATCGCGCGGGCAGCGCGCACCAAAGGCTTCGACGCGTTGCGTGATGAAACGGCCGCATTTTGGGATGCCCGTGCCGCCAAGTGGGCTATTCCTCAATCCGCAAGCGAAGAAGTGCGCGGGCACTGTGCGCAAGCCCTCTCCACAATTACGATCTCCATGGATAAAGAAACCAATGCCATCGCCCGCGCACCAAGAAATGAACCGCCGCTGGCAATGGACATAGTGCGGCACGGAGTGTGGTCATCAGTAGCCTTGAATTGGGCTGGCGAGCACGACCTCTCCGATCGCCATTCGCAGTTCTATGCGAAGTCCGTACGCAAAAAGGCAAAGCCCGGCGCGCCGATCGGCTCAATCCCTATGGCGCTGCTTTCGGACAGTTCGGATGCCCTTCCGCATCTATGCCTCGACGTTGAGGCCACCGGATGGTTTCTGTGGTCGGTCAATCAACATCAACTCACGCTCGTCGAAAATCCAAAGCGTGTGTTCCTTGACAGACTTTGGGAAGCGACAGACGTCTCCGCAACTTTCCTGACGGACTGGTTTCGCGATCCGTTCGTGACGCCGCCCTACGGTTTCAATCCCGCCCAACTGCGCGACACTCCCTCCGCCGAACTCGCCATCTCCGCATACCTCGGACTGAAAAGTGCCCTGGAGATCGCGAACATACTCGGCATGCCCCGCCCCGACTGGAAGATGCGCCAAGGAGAACTCGAAGACTTGGTGCGGTCCTACGTCACGGGCGACGATGGCGCGTGGTTGCTGGATGCGCCGCTCTCTCTGGGCCTCACGGGCTTGGTGGCCGACGGCGACGCACGTTGGCAATCGCGCATGGAAGATGCACTGATCCGCATCGATGTGATGCCCACTCCCGAAGCGGCGAAAACGTTGTGCTTCATCGCATGGACATGGCGCAACTCACCAGAGCGCCTCGCAACGATACGTCCCCTGATCGAACCCGTGTTCCGTCGCATATCCGAAGAATACCCCGCCGATTCCTACTACGCCTCGCTCATGTTCATCGCCGCGAAGCTCACCTTCGACACGCCCCCACGCTGACCCACCACTTACCAAAACCAACGCAGTCCGTACAGTCCATCGCGTCCACATCGTCCACAAAAGAAAGGTGCGGAGTCTGCACTCCGCACCCTTTACCCCTACGCGCGGGCCATCCCCACGAAACGAGTCACGAGGAACTTATCGTTATGGTATTCGCTTGAATCACTCCGTCCGACCCAATCACGCCAGCAACCGTCACTTCCGCTCCCGTCACCAAGTCGGCTTCGGTTCCCGAAGGTGTATACGTGTCAGTCGGCAAATAAATACCTGCGGCGGAATAGTCGACCTTTGCATTAACAAGCCCGATATCCAACACCAACGTCTGGTTATCGGTATTGACGCTCTTGATCGTGCCCTCCGCCTCGATGGATGTGCCGCTCTCTAAAATTTCCACCGTGATATTCGGAGTCAGAATCAATGCACCCTGTCCATCGAGCGACAAGTGAATGCCGCCGAAATCCACCAGCAACACGCAATCATTCTCGGGGAGCTGGAAGGTCGTGTTGATGGTCAGGCTGCCCTGCGCCGTAATCTGCAGGTCGAACAAGATGTCCTGTCCTGCCAACTGCACCAGCAATCGTGGATTCTCGAACGACACATGCAATGCCGTGTAGTACCCAGCAGGCAACTCCACGCTGTTGAGCACTTTCGACAAACCCGTTTCATCCAGATGGAATATATCCACCTCGACAGGTTCACTCAGAAGTGGAATATTTTCGACCTCGCCCCCGCTCGGCGGATCCACGCCCGCATAGTCCACGGACAAATCCGTCACGGTTACAGTCAAACTAGAGTAAACATCAGGGACTTCTTCGCACTTCTCCTGCAAAGACTGCGCGTCACTTGCGGCTTTTTTCGCGGGATCGACGTTACTTCCAAAGACAACGCTGACTTTCGAGTCGGTCTTCTCTGGAGGACTTGCCGGACATCCGGCGGCGGTGAGTACAACGGCTGCCAAGAAGATCGCAAGCACAGCGGCGGGAATAGACTCACGTAAGCGGAACATACCTCTCCCCTTTCTTTACGCTCACCCTGAGCATATCCGGAAAGAAGCCCCCTGCCCCGCTACTCCTATTTGTACCGCGAATAGGTTTATCTGTCAAGCCGGATTTGCAGGGCAACTCCAAAACTACCCTCCCCTGCGCCACACGGTCGTCACGATTAAACAATCACTTGGAACGATGCGCGTCCTGATCCCACTCTCTTGACGTACGCCCATACAGGATGATTCACGCTCTGCCCTCAACCTCTGTCCGCCTCTTCGTGCTGAATGCACGAAATACTCCAGCCCAGGGTGCCGTGTGTCGCTTGCGACACCACGGTACCCTGGGTTACAGCATCAATAAGACTCCACGCTGTAAGCGTGGCACAGGATTCATTCACACTCCGCACCGTGGCAAGTGATCGTCGACGCAGTAAGCGCGCGCAAGATGCGCGTCCAATGCTGGCCACAACTCCTGCAGACTCGCTTCTACTTCTTTCGATACGCGTAAACGCACACGCCCGGCTTCTCGTCAACCGTGACGCGAAGCCCCTTCTCCATGAGCGACTTGCCATCCATCGTGACCGGCTCGCCGCCCGCCGTATTGCGTATCTCATAGGTGGCGCCTGCATCGAGTCCCTTCAACGCGAGATCGCCACTCACAAAAACGCTCTCGCCGCGCCGGAACACTTGCACCATGCCTTCTTGCGAGTCGCTCATGTGAAATTGCCAGACCATCCACGCGTCGTTTTTCAGGCTATACGAAGTGAGCGGATAGAAGTCCCCATAGTAATACGGAGCCACCGATCGCCACTGCTCCAACAGACTTCGAAACGCCGGATAATCGATGTCCTTCACGCGCATGTCAATCCCACAACCAAGGCTCGGCGCTGCGTTGCTCCAAAACGCGTACGACTCCACCGGCGTCTTGCCGCCGCCGTAATAACCGGCATTCGCGCACGCCACCGTGCCCGTCCCGTGATACGGCAGCCAATACGAAAGGCCATACGTCATGCCCTGGTGGCCAATCGGCTCAAACGCATAATCGCTTCGCCACAGCGGCACAGCCCTGCGCGCACACTCAAGATCGATGCGCCGTCCACCCGACGCGCACGTGTCTATCAGCAGACCGGGATGACGCTTGATCAGCTCATCCCAATAGGCCAACAACCCCATGCAATGCTTGATCTCGCTGATGCCTTGCCGATCTTCCGCATCGCGCCCACGCCACAGATTCAGCGGATCAATATTGAAATCCTGGCGGTACAGATCGATTCCTTGTTCCTTGATCAGCGTGTCCACATGATTCGTCACCCAATTCCACGCCTCGGGATTGCCAAAATCCAACAAGCCGCCATTGGCTCCGCCGATAATCCACTCCGGATGGTTCTCCGTCAGCCACGTTCCTGGCGCAACGCGCTCCGGTTCGAACCACACTAAGATCTTGACCCCCTTCGCGTGCGCATGATCGCTGATGGGACGCAAACCTCCCGGGAAACGCTTCTGATCCACCTCCCACGTGCCCACTTGCGGCCAGCCATTTTGCTGCACGTACCAGCCCGCATCCATCCACCAATAATCGAGCTTGATCCCCTCCTCGAAGAAACGGTCGATAAACATCATCTGCGACGCCGAGTCGGCCTTGATCATCTCCTCATACGCGCGCGAACTCGATGCGAGGAACTGCGGCTGCGGCGGCTGCCCGTTCGGCCTCGTCATGCCATACGCAAACATCCACTGCCGCCAAAGGTTCTGCGAGCGAATCCGATCGCCTTTCCAAAACTGGACCGCCACCAACGGACTGCGAACCTCTTCTCCCGGCAGCAACTTGAAGTGCGTGAGCTCCTGCCCCGCTACCAGGTGCAACCCCCGCTCCGCATCGCGCGCGAACGTGGCCGCCCACTGCGCCGGCCAGCCCACCGCCACCAGCGCACCGTCCATGCACGTTCCTTCAACGTTGAAATACGGCATAACGCCACTGGCGGAACGCCCGCCTTCCGGCGCGAGCTTCATCGTGCCATTCACGCCAAGCTGCGTAGTAAGCGGTTCAAAATCGTCTTGCCTGCACGAACTGCCCCGCGCGTGGTGAAGCGTGAACTCACCGCGATCCCCGCGTTCCATGCGAACATCCAGCGCCTGTATATTCTCAAGGATCGCCGTATCCGCCGCGCCCTTATTCTTGAAGTGAAGTGTCCACTCAACAACGGGGTAATCTCGATATGAAACGGCAACGGCACGCACCTCGAGCTTGCTTGCAGGTTCCGTCCATGTCACGACGTGCCGTGTACGCTCGCCATTCCCATCAAGCTTCTTCTTCTCGACCTTCTTGTCCCAGGCAGAGGCCTGCTCGGCAAACGGCTTACCGTTGTAAACAAAACTGAATGGCAACGTCCCCGCATCCAGAAGCACGAAGCCCCCAGGCATCGGAAGCTCGTCAAGCCAGACTTCCTTGCCATCATCCAACGTGAAGCAGGCATTGCCCCAATCGCCCTGGTCCGACGAAATCCCATCGCCGCCGTCTTCGATCGCAAGCACGATCTCGCTCGCCCCGTTCAACGGCACATCGACCGGCACACCTGCATCTTTTCCATGGATGACTCCCGAACGAAATAACTCCTTGCCGCCCGCCAACACCACAAACACGATGCTGCCCTGACCGTTTGACGTGTCGTTGTTCAGGTCGACGCCCACCGTCGCGCGAAACCGCTTCCCGGCTCCCGGAAGCCGAACGATGAGCTTGCTTGATGCGTGGCAATAGAGACCGCGTTCAAACGACGTTTCGCCGATACGCAGCCCAACTCCGAAACGCCCATTCTTCTGTACGGCGTTATGATTCGCGAGCACTTCGATCCCCGGATTGGGAAAAAATGCCGCACCCGACTCGCCAAACTTGGTTTCCGCCCACTGCTGCGCAGTAGCGAGTTCATCCACCACAGGCTCAACGGCCCGCGCAAACACACTGCTTGCCAAAGCCAAGATGACACCCAACACGACATACGATGCCACGCGCATGGATCGACCTCCCCCAACCGTTACCCAAAACCCGTTTGATACACATTCTGCGCACACCACATCGGTGCCCACGCAATACCCGCCTTTTGCCTGCCATACATGCACAGTCTGCCGGCAAGCGTGAGTACGAGTCTAGCGGGCACTCCCACGAAGAATCCAACGTCTCACCCGCTCACCTGCCCCTCATCCACTCCGTCTGCCATCATAACGTGTCGCAGGCGTCCTGCCTGCGCTCTTCATGCAGCTCATAGTTGTTCATGCTAGTCCCTGCTGTCCAACAAGTTGATCACACCCCCCACAACACACCATGATCCTCGCGCACGCGGCGTTGCCGCGACACACGGGGGTTTCCGACGACTCGGAGTTCGCAATCATGCTGCTTTCCATGGCATTCGTCCTGATGCTCGGCGCAACCGATGCGCCCGCGCCATACATCAACACGTGGCTCGTCGCGGGCACGTTCGACAACGCGCCGGATAACGCCGGTTTCGAATTCGACTGGATCGACGAAACACGCGTCCAACCCCGCGAAGGCGACGTGTCGGCAGGCTGCGAATGGCGCTACTTCGACGACCGCCTCTTCTCGCGCAACTACGACGACTACCAAGACCTTTTCAGCTATTTTCTCGTCAAACGCAACGAGTCCATCCGCGCGAAAGTCGTGTACGCCTGCGTCTACGTATACACCGCCGTCGATCAACATGCGCAATTGCGCGTCGGTGCAGACAACGAATTCAAGGCATGGCTCAACGAAGCCCTCGTCTCCTCCAGCACGGAAAGCCTGCCCGAGCGCGACATGTCATCCGCGTCGGTCGAATTGAAGGCAGGCTGGAACCGTTTACTCTTCAAGATCGCCAATCAAGAAGAGGGCCGCCTCGGATTCTACGCACGCCTGTGCGGCGACAACGGCAGTCGCCTGCCCGGCCTGACGTACGCACTCTCTCCCGGTGAAGGTCCACTCACCGTTTCAACCAAAGCATTGTCCGGCATCTCCACCGGCGAACTGCCCACCGCCTGGCGCGAATGGTCCTACGTCGGCGCCCACCATACGCAGACAAAGACCTGGCCACCCATGGAAACTCAGTTCCTTCGCAAACCATCTATCGCCATGCAGGCCTCCGACTTCACCCTAAGCGCGTCAGGCGGCATGCCGCCATACCGCTGGACGCTCGTCAACGGCTCGCTTCCCGAAGGTCTGGAATTGCATGAAGACGGTTCATTCACCGGCGCCCCCGCAAAGAACGCCGGGCTTAGCGACTACGCCATCCGCGTCCGCGTTACGGACAACGCCAACGCAACCGCCGAAAAGGACTTCACCCTAACCCTGCGCGAACGCCCCAACAAATGGGTCGAAGAGGCGCGCCTCACCGCATTGATCCATCACCCCGAGTCCATGCCGCCCGGCGCATTCGACGAGTTCGCGCAATTGATGAAGCAACAGAACTACGGTCTCGGCATGGTCATTTCCTATAACAACGGCGAATACAAATACCGGTGGCCATCGCGATTCGAACCCGGCAATCCCGAAGGCATCCTGATTGGCCGCTACAAAGCCGCCTTGGAAAAAGCCGGCGTGAAGTTCGGCATGTACATCGGCAACATCGACGGACCCAATCACAACGGCCCCAACGGCGCCATTCTTCTGGTCGAAGACGCCATCCGCTCCTATAGCCCCAAGGCATTCTGGTTCGATTGGGCCGGTTGGGACGCAACCTCGCCCGACGCCATCTACAGCATGATCAAAAGCTACGACCCGAACACCGTTGTCATCCTCAATGGCATCCCAACCATGAGCAACGGCGATTGGGACATCATCGACCTGGAAGGGTGGGGATGTTGGGGCGACCGCTTGTGGGACCTGTGGCCCTTCAATTTTCCGTGGCCGAAAAAGAATGCCGTCGAAACGTGGCGCCTCATCGTCGATCCTGCATTTGAATATTCGAAAGGAATCGAGCCGGATTGGCAAGCCTACATGCGGCTACAGATCGCGCTCATCGCCGACGGCCACATCGCAAACATCGATCACTCCCCGACTCTGGTCACCGGAATTGGCTCGGACGGCAAACTCCCCAGCCTCGATGAGTCGCCGTTGATGGCCGTTCACCGCAAGATGGCCAACTGGGCAAATCCCGCAGGGCTCCCCCCGCTCCACGAATCCTACACGCAGGTCAACCCCGGTCCCTTGCGCTCCGCTGCTTGGGGGTACAACACAATCAACGTTCCCCGCAACGCCGTCTATCTGCACATCATGTCGACACCGGACGGTAAGGCCGGTATCCCCAAAGACGGATCCCTCGTCGCCGAGCCCCTCGCGCAACGCGCCGTTAGCATCACGTGCATGAACACCGGGAAGCCCGTACCCTTTGTGCAGAACGATCGCGAACTGAAACTCGATGTGTCCGCCATCGACCCTGATCCCATTGACACCATACTCAAGGTAGAGCTTGCCGGCCCGCATCCCGATGTCGAAGCGCCCCAGAATACCGACGTGCGCGCAGTCCCGGAAGGCAACCTCGCATGGCGCAAGCCGGGCTTGCTGTTGGGCGTCTCCGGCGATCACACACTACCCGCCAGCGCATTTCACTTCGCGCACTACGCCAACGATGGAATCCGCTCCACGTTCGCGTGCGGCGCAAACGAATACGCGTGGATGTACCACCTGGACCTCGAGTCCGAAAAACAAGTGTCCCGCATCGTCATCCACTTTGCGGGACATGCGCCCGATGTGCCGGGCTATCCAACCGAATATAAAGTTCACCTCTCGCGCGACGGACAATCCTGGTCCTGCATCGCGCACGAAACTCAGTGCAAGGGCGGCTCCTTCGAGTACCGCGTTGAACCGTCGCCCATTCGCTACATTCGCGTCGAGGCCGTCACACCCAATGGACCCGATCAGGAAGGCGTCCAAATGTGCATCGCCGAACTCGAAGCCTACGAATCCTAACGTCTACTACGCGCTACTCCCAATAGCCGCGAATTATCCCGCGGCCGCATCGCTATGGGTAACGCCCCGCGTGAGAAGCGTGACCGCTCCGCGCGCGGTAGTTGCGCTCGAAAAATAATCCGTCGCGCCGGCACGCTTCACCTTGCGCCCCAGATCCGTGTCCTCTCCTCCATACACAAACACGGATAGATCCTCGAGATTCGGCGTCTCGCGAACAATACGGCAAATCTGGTCAACCGCCAGCTCGCTCTGCTTGTGCCCGATGAACAACGCATGCGGCCGCGCACTCTCCATCCAAAAGGCCGCTTCCAGGAGATGTGAAACGACCACAACCTCAAACTGCTCCTCGCGCAACGCCGCGACCAGTGGGCGGACCGCATCATGATTGCTATCGAGAATCACGGCCCGTTCGATTTGCTTTGTGCGCATCGATTCAACCGACGACACAATCGCCAAACGGATGTTGTTCTGCACAATCTCGTCGATCTGCTCGAACTGGCATCCCAGCATCCGCACAGATGCCACTTCGCGCACACTCCGAATCGTGACCAGGACCTTGTCGACGGCTATCCCGCCCGGCAACGTAAACGACAGCTTCAGTTGCCCTTCCGTGGGCGCACGGCGCGATTCCATCCACGCGATGGAACACCCTCCTTCACTCAAGTCTCGGAGCTCACACGATGCCAAATGACCACTTGGCAATGTGACCTGGCAGGGAGAAACCATCGACACGCGAGGACTCTTGCGAACCTCTACGGTCTTGATGTGTTCCGGCCACGACACTCGCATTCCGGAGAAACGCGTCGCTCCGTCGGGATTCATGGCCTGGAGTATGCGCGCCGTGCATGCGCACGCCTGACCATCCTTCATGAACCGTAGCACGCACGTGTGATCTTCCAGTAGAAGTGGAAGCTTCTCGCAGTCTTCCGGCACTTCCAGCCACATCCAACTGCCTACCTGCCAACCACGAAGCACAACTCGATAGTGGACCGTCGATTCCTTACCCCCATAAGGCGACAGCAATACGTTCTGACCCACGGCCAAATAGGACTCACAATTCCCCATAGCACAGCCTCCTCACGACACTACCCCGGTCGGCATCAACCAGTCCCTGGCACCGGTCCCGGCATCGCCTACCGCCCGCCGCAAACAGACAGGGATCTCCCGTTGTTGACGAAGACATCCTTAATCCTTAGCGGCTACCCCTTCGGATCGCGCCCTCTCAGAATCACTTCGGTCAGAAAGACCAGATACGCGGGGTCTAGACGGTAAACTCGGAACAAACTCTGTCAACTGAATACCGCAAACTTCAGCGTGACTTCAGTGGTCAGTTCCTCCTCTTGGTGGGCTGAGGCGCGTGCTCTCAGGTCTCTTCCGCACTCCCAGCAAATGGATTATACACGATATCCATAGGCTTCTGTCCAGTAGATTTCATGGCATATCTCAAGAAGACCGACTTCATATCAAGGATTATGCGGATACAAAAAACCATAAAAACCTAAACCAATCAAAACACACTACTTATCGATGTGAACTTTCGTTCAATAATACAGATACAACAGAAAGGCCCATCGTAAAAATAACCTCGGTGAAGCCGTTTTCGGAAATATAACGGTTTGTTCATCCATGATTGAATGTTGTCTCTACCATTCTCCCCGACGCTCTGA
The DNA here is from genome assembly GCA_019695095.1 of Candidatus Hydrogenedentota bacterium. NCBI lineage: Bacteria > Pseudomonadati > Candidatus Hydrogenedentota > Candidatus Hydrogenedentota bacterium. The sequence goes on along the minus strand of JAIBAQ010000078.1, from coordinate 284 downwards.
GACCATGCATCCCAATATCAGCTAAGTCAAATCTATTAATTGTCTAAACTAATAAAAATGCAAATCCAAGACTCCCCAACTTTGGGGAATTGGCTAATGACTGCGTTTACCCCAAAGCACCAAACTGGGAGACAATCCCGAAAAGGTAAAGCGCCGCACAGCAACCTCAGTCCAGCGCAACACGACACCCCTTAAACAAGCCTTCGACAGAGTCCGCGCTGAAAGAGCGTTACACACACGCTCACTGTTCCCGCAACGACTTCGCCTTCCGCTGCAACGGACGG
>JAIBAQ010000077.1 GCA_019695095.1 Candidatus Hydrogenedentota bacterium | reverse complement strand
TCACAACAAAGACCCTCCCGGCACACGGGCGAGATAGCGCCAAACAGTGCGTGGGTCCAGTTCGATGGCCGGTAGTCTACCACACGGGAGCTTCAGAACATAACAAGACCGAAAAGTGGCGAAAGGCGAGAAAAGTGGCTGGACCGGGCAAACAAGCTATCTGTCGGGAAACGCGGGAATTACCCGCGGGCCTCCAAACGTAACCCGTGCGTTGTGTGTGGCCTCACAGCATGTACAGGAACGGCGATATTGCGCTTCCACCGGCGACCCACATTAATAACCCCAGCAGCATCAAGGCCAGGATAATCGGAGCCAGCCAGAACCGCTTTCGAACCCTCAGAAATGACCAAATCTCTTTCAGCGTTTCCATGGAGACATACTATCTCATCGCTGTCGGATACGGCAACGCAGGTCGGTCCGGCAGTCTTGTGACACAACTTCTATCTTTTGCACGTGAGCCACTCGCGCCGGTGCAGACTAGGGCTAAAACTGATTCCGGTAACGCGCGGAATCGGCGGGTTGCTCGTCAGGATCTTCCCAATACGTTGCAGACGAATCGTGCCACGTCCTCTTCAACGGATCGCTCCCAAACCAATCGTTTAGATACCTCGCGGGGGTTAACACCGCGTAGTACGCTACCGTCAAGAGCACGCGCGTCATCACCCAATTGATGGCTTCGGCAAACCGCATCCACACCGAAAACACGGGGCCCAGTACGCGCGGAATTATCAACCCCGTCAAGAGGAACACACTCGCCAGTCCGAGGAAAACAAAAGGTATATTCGACGTCAGCCACCAGCGAATCCCGGCCAGAACCGAAAATGCCACGGCCATAGTCACGCCAAATTTGCGCTGTTCTTTCCGATCTCTAACATCAATTCGCTTCATTGCAGGGCCGCTCAATCCAGTTCATATTCGCGTTTCCACTCGTCCGATTCAGGCCACGGCGGTTGCTGCCGTTTGTCAAGCAGAAACGACCCCATGGCAAGGTAGTCCATGTTCGTGCGCATAAAACACGCATAGGCCTCGCGGGGCGTACAAACAATAGGCTCGCCGCGAACATTAAACGACGTGTTAATTATCACGGGGCATCCCGTCTTCTCATTGAAGCGCGCGATAAGGTCGTAGTAGAGGGCGTTGTCCTCGCGGTTCACGGTCTGAATGCGCGCGGAGTTGTCCACATGGGTAATCGCCGGAACCGTTGATCGCGCCACCTTCAGTTTCTCAAATCCGTTCAACCCCGCTTCTTCGGGCCGTAGCTCGCGCAAACGGTTCTTTGCGACGTCGGCGACCAGAAGCATATACGGGCTTTCGCGGTCCAGTTCGAAGTATTCGCTCACAGAGCCTTCAAGCACCGACGGTGCGAACGGACGGAACGATTCGCGGAACTTGATCTTGAGATTCAGCACCGATTGCATATTTCTTGAACGCGCATCGCCGAGAATACTCCGCGCCCCCAGCGCGCGGGGTCCAAATTCCATCCTCCCCTGGAACCAGCCCACGACCGTTTCATGCGCAATCAGATCGGCCACGCGCTCCACCAGATCTTCCCGCGACAAGCTCTCGTAGGGGATATGCTCCTCATCCAAGTACGAGCGGATGGCATCGTCCGTAAATTCGGGACCGAGATAGGTACCCTTCTGTCGCCTGCGGTCCGGCGTTCTCTCATTTCCCAAGATCTGGTGCCACGCAAAGAGTGCCGCCCCCAACGCATTCCCGGCGTCACCCGACGACGGCTGAATCCAAATGTCGTCGAACGGCCCTTCGCGCAACAAACGCCCATTGGCCACGCAATTGAGCGCCACACCGCCCGCAAGCGTGAGATACCGTGCGCCCGTCGCCTTGTGCACGGTCTTCGCCATGCGCAGCAACACCTCTTCTGTAACCACCTGAATCGAGCGCGCCAAGTCCATCTCGCGTTGCGTGATCTTGGTCTCAGGCTTCCGATTGGGCCCCCCGAACAGTTGCGCAAAGCGATCGTTGGTCATCCGAAGCCCGGCACAGTAGTCGAAGTATTCCATGTTGAGACGGTAGGACCCATCTTCTTTGATGTCTATCAACTTCTCCCTGATGACGTCCACGTACCGGGGCTCGCCGTAGGGCGCAAGCCCCATCAACTTGTATTCACCGCTGTTGACCTTGAAACCTGTGAAGTACGTGAACGCGGAGTAGAGCAATCCAAGCGAATGCGGAAAGTTGATCTGCTTTAGAATCTCAACGTGATTCCCCCGTCCAATGCCATAGGTCGTCGTTGCCCACTCCCCCACTCCATCCACGGTAATGATGGCCGCTTCTTCATAGGGGCTGGGGAAAAACGCCGAGGCTGCATGCGCCTGGTGATGGGTCGTAAAGAGTATGTTGCCCTTGTACCCCAGTTCGCGCCGAATCACGTCGCGCGTGAAGAGCTTCTCCTTCAACCACAAGGGCATCTGCGAAATAAACGACCGCAATCCATAGGGCGCCATCGCTATGTACGTCAAAAGCAGCCGCTCAAACTTCAAAAAGGGCTTATCATAAAAGACAATGTAATCGAGACCGTCTACATCAATTCCGGCCGCATCAAGGCAGTAGGCAATGGCACGCTCTGGAAAAGAGGGGTCATGCTTCTTGCGCGTGAATCGTTCTTCCTGCGCCGCGGCAAATATTTCGCCGTCGCGCACAAGACAGGCTGCGCTATCGTGATAAAAGGCCGATATTCCAAGGATGTTCATGCGGTAGTTCCGAGTGCTGAAACGCGCAGCATTCTAGTGCCAAATCAATTCACCTGCAAGCCACCCGTCTCCGCAAACACTACTTTGCGGAGTGCGTCATCCCTCGCCCTCTCCATACCGGCGAAGTTCGAGTGAGTATCTGAGCAATCGTCGTCAGGCTGATGCCGGCCAACAGGATTCCGGTGAGCGGCGTCAACCATGGCGCACCCTTGCGGATTCGGCTGATAATGCGCGCGCGCGCCTGAGACCGGACCGTGGTGACATACAGCGCGATCGCCAACGCGGCGCTCAAAGAAGCTCCCACGCCAAACGCCGCCGATGCGTACTGCGCCCAAATCGCGGCCACTGCGTAAGGCAGCGGAAGCACGAGACAAAGCAAATTGAGCGTCAGTTCTCCCATACTGTGCAGCACGCTGTCTTTGAAACTCGTGCGGTTTTTGCGCACCCAATGCCGCCACATCTGGCGAAAACTATCGTATTGCCGCCACCGCAACATCCCGCGCGTCCAACCCACCGCGGACTTGGCTCCCCATTGCTTTAGAAGGGCCGCCAGATACGTATCCTCCGGCTCGCGCCCGGCCAACGCCCGATGACCTCCGCTCTCGAAATAGACCTGCTTGCGCACCAGCATGAACGGCCCCACTCCAATTGGTCTGGCGCGTGGCTTTGACAAGTCTTTCGGAACCACCATCAGGAACATGCTCCACTTCAGCGTGAGCAGCAATTCCTCCAGCAGCGAACCGTTATTGATGTAGGGGACAATCGTCAGAAAGTCGATGCCATCGCGGAGGGCGTGCCGGATCGCGCATGCCAGCGCCTTCGGATGATAAACGACATCGGCATCGGTCAGTAGGAGCCATTCGGATGCGGGATTCGCTAGATTGGCCGCTTGCCACACGGCGTTGGCTTTTCCCTGCCAACCCTTTGGCAGCGCGGGATCGTGCAAGACCCGAATAACCGGACACTCCGAGGCCACCCGGTCCGCAATAGCGCCGGTCGCATCGGTGGAATGATCGTTGATTGCGATGGCCTCGAACGCCGGATAGTCTTGTGCGGCCACGGAACGCAACGCCGCTTCCAGTTTGTTCTCTTCGTTTCGCGCAGGGATGATTACGGTCGCAAACGGCAACGCGTTCTCCCCGTCCGGCGCGTCTTCCTCGCGCAACTCAAAGAGACCGCGCAATCGCTGCTCAAACAGAGCGGTCCACGCCCAATACGTCACAAAGATGTACAGCCAGACAAAGACTGCAAGCCAATAGGTCCACGGCCGGTGTACGAAGATAGCCGCCAGAACAATTACCAGACCCAAGAAGCGTTGGCTCACGGTTATCAGTCGAGTCTTTCGTGAGACCGATAACGGATCGGGAATGTAGACTGCTTCGGGTTCTTGCGTTTCCATGGTGCGAGACTATGCCACCGCTGGGGCCTCGCGCACAGGAGGCTTCGGCAACGTCCATGCGATTCCCAAAGGCACGGCAATCACGGCTGCGGCAATCGCATAAGCCTGAGACGCCCCGAGCCGCCAATACAATAAGCACGCCACCAGCGGTCCCAACGCTCGGGCCAACGATTCCATGGATCGGAAGACGCCGAGAACGCGCCCCTGCTCCCGCTCCGGCGCATAGAGCGAAGCCAACGCCGATAGACACGGGCGCACCTGCGCCGAACCTACCGACATGATGGCCAATCCAAGAAACAATACCCACGACGAATAGGCGTATCCGACGAGTACCAAACCCGGAATGCACAGGGCCAGTCCCTGCATGCCCATTCGCTTGGGACCGATCGCATCACTCTTGCGGCGGACATACGAACCTTGGGTCATCGCAAGCACAATGCCGATGAACAGCATGACAAGGGTAAGGCGCTTGGGGCCATAATTCAGCCGGTCCGCCGCCAGAAAGGTCAGCGAGAATTCCATTCCCGAAAACGAAAGGATGTAGATGAAATAGATGAGATTCGTTCGCGACACACCGGGCGCAGACCGCATCGCAAATAGCGCCAGCGGATTGATGCTGCGCTGCGCCGCCGCGGATGCGCCTGTCGCCAATGGGCGGGTCTCTCGAAGGAACAACGCCACACACAGGAAATTGGCCACAGCCAAGAGCAGCGCTCCCAACGCCCCGGAAGTGAACTTGTTAATGCCGTAGGCCGTCAGCGAGGGAAACAGTTCCGCGAAATTAACCGCGGACGCAAAACCGCCTACTGTAGGCCCCAACATGAATCCCATCCCAACGGAAAAGCCCAGCATGGCCATCCCGCGGGAGCGCTTCGTCTCGGGCGTCACATCCGCGATCACCGCGCTCGCCGCCGCGATGTTCCCACTCATCAGCCCACCAACCACGCGCGAAACAATTAGCAGCGAAAAGCTGCCCGCAAAACACCATATGAGATACGACAACGCCATACCCGCCGTCGAAAACAGCAATATCGGGCGTCTCCCATATCGGTCGGAAAGACTGCCGAACAGTGGTGCGCAAAGAAACTGCAGCAAGGCGTACAGCGATCCCAACAGACCGCCGAACAGAACCACGTGCCCGCGCCCCCCTGCTCCGCCCATGGCCACGCTGAATTGGTCGAGCACGCCAACGATGGAACGCAATACGCCAGACTGCCCTTCAAGGTCGAGGTAATAAGTCAGCATGCTGGGATAAAGCGGAAAGATCAGAGACAGTCCCGCCATGTCGAGCAATACGACCAGATAGGCCGTCTTCGTGGCCGCACGTATACTGCGTTCGTCAAGTGAAATTGTTGGAGAAGACATGTTACTCATTTCTTGTCGCTGCTCAGCCTGCACATCAAGAGGCATGACGCTACAGGAATGGACTCAATCTATTCAACCAATGCGACAGCAATACGACAGCATGGCGAATCGAGTCAGGAACACCCGCCCCGGATCGCTCGGATATCGCCATGTTGATTGTGCCGATTATCCGTCGAACTGGCAGAATATCGGCAGTCGTTGAATGCCCGCACCCCCCCCACCTCGCGGAATATGTAACGCGACGCGCCACATAGACAACTTCCCCTTCTTCTTCTGAATATAATTGCCTGTGCATTCCTCCGACTCAATAACCTGTCACCTAATGACTTGGCCATGCGGTTTCGCTTGACCAATCCCTTGCACGTCGCGGCTCAGCGCCGCCATCCGAAACCGAACCTGAGAAGGCACGCAACTTGCTCCCTTCCGCCTGCAAGGGAACGAGTAATCTGTCCTAGACAAGGCATCCTGAAGTGACTTGAGCGACGGGGAGCGTGTTCATACTCTCTGCAGAAGGGGGTTCCAGCCATCCGCCGCCGTACCACACGGCTACCCTGATAAGGACCGGCTTTGTGCTCAGCACGCTTCACGATGATGAGATTGGACGAGCCGGAAGCAGGAGAAAGAAAATGCGCACCGACGTTGATGGTGTGGACGCCCTATCCGAGCCTAGCAACGATGACCCCATTCTCGAAAGCCCAATTGGACACGATACAACACTGAAGCGCCGGTCAGCGCCATCGCGCAGGGAGTTGTTGTTCAAAGGACTATTCGCGGCTCTTGCCGCGACGGCATCGGGTTGCCCTACCGGAGGCACGCCGACCGATCCCGACCCCGATCCCGACCCCGATCCCGATCCTGACCCAGATCCTGACCCCGATCCCGACCCAGTCAGCAATGAAGAGGCATTGTTGAAGCTGGTCGATCGAATTACATTCGGCCAGAATGAATACGAGCTTCAACTCGCTCACAGCCTCGGCTACGAGGACTACCTTGAATATCACCTGAATTACACGGCCATCGACGACAGCACGCTCGATGCCATGCTCGCCCCCCTGACTACCCTCAACATGACGGCCGCGGAAATTGTCTTCTCGGAGCAGCAGAAGCACTACTCGATGTATGAACTCATAGCCGCCGTGATTCTTCGCGCCTGCTACAGCAAACGCCAGCTCTTCGAGCGCACGGTGGAACTCTGGACGGACCACTTCAACATCTACATCGAGAAAGACGGACAGTCCTTTCTCAAGCCCGTAGACGATCGTGAAGTCATCCGCAAGTTTGCCCTCGCAAGCTTCCCTGAACTTGCTTGGGCAAGCGCGCACAGTCCCTCTATGCTCACCTATCTCGACAACGACCCCAGTTCCAAGGAAGCGCCTAACCAGAACTACGCGCGCGAGTACCTTGAATTGCACACCTTGGGCGTAGACAACTACACACAGCAAGACGTCGAAGAAGTCGCCCGGTGTTTTACAGGATGGTCCGTGCGATGGGATTGGCTCAGCGACGACTTTGGCACGTTCCGGTTCAGCCGCTGGACTCACGACAACGGCGAAAAGACCGTGCTCGGGCGCACCATTCCCGCAGACGGCGGCATAACGGACGGCGAATTCGTGATCAATCTCGTCACAAAAGACCCGGAGATTTCGCAGATCACCGCCCGATTCATCGCGAAGAAGATCGCCCGCCACTTCTGGGGGTACAACCCTCCAGACGCCCTTATCACCGAGATCGCCGCCGCTTACACGGCGACTCAAGGCGACATACGCGCCATGTTGCGTGTCGTGCTCGCCGAAAAATGGATCGCGATCGCGCCGCCAAAACTGAAACGCCCGTTCCACTACGTGGTGTCCACGTTCCGCGCGTTAGACGCGGACATAAACTCCGAAGACGCATTGTGGGGAATCCTGTACGTCTTGGGACTTATGGGTCACGTGCCGTTCGATTGGGCCCCGCCCAACGGATACCCCGACGCGTCGGCATTCTGGTCTGGACTCCTGCTTCCCCGCTGGCGCTTCGGCGCAATCGTACCCCTGCAAGGCGACTATCTGGGCATCGACTTCTCTCCATTTCTGGCGGACATGACGACGCAGGAGTTTCTCGATCTCGTGAACGCCCGCGTCTTTCGTGGTGCCATGACCGACTACGAACTGTCCGCCCTCCAGCAATTCATCGAGGAGCATCCGGATTGGGACTACCGAAAACTCGAAACGATCGGCCTTGCGCTGAGTTCACCTGGATTCCAGTGGTATTGAGGGAATCAGGGACTGACCCAAGCGAAGCGTAGCGCAGACGGGTCTGTCCCTGATTTCCGCGCCGCACCAAAATTGAAGTATGAGGAATTCAGGGACTGACCCAAGCGAAGCGCAGCGCAGACGGGTCTGTCCCTGATTTCCGCGCCGCACCAAAATTGAAGTATGAGGAATTCAGGGACTGACCCAAGCGAAGCCTAGCGCAGACGGGTCTGTCCCTGATTTCCGAAAGTACAAAACGGGAGACTGATACCATGTCGCGCTGTACAAGTCCTGGATGCAAGGAGTACCGGGGCCTAAACCGCCGCCAATTCCTCGGTGCGAGTTCCACCGCCGTGGCTGCAACCCTTGGCGCGCCGCTCTGGCTTCCGCGCGTGGCCTTCGCCGCGGACGGCGACACTTCCCGCGACGTGCTCGTGGTGATCTTCCTTCGCGGCGGATGCGACGGCTTGTCCATCTGCGTACCGTACGCAGAGGATGCCTACTACGAGGCGCGACCCACCATCGCCATTCCAAGACCGGACAGCGGAGACACATTCGCGGCAACGGATCTCGATGGGTTCTTTGGCATACCGCCGGCCATGACTCCGTTGAAGCCGGCCTACGACGCCGGACACCTTCTCTTCGTTCATGCCTGCGGTTCGAAAGACGAATCAAGGTCCCATTTCGACGCGATGCGCTTCATGGAAATCGGAAAACCGCGCGACGCCTCGCTGTTCACTGGCTGGGTTGGAAGGCACCTTCTGAATTCGACCGCGATGAGTCCAACGGCGCTCTTGCGCGCCATCGCGATTAACGACTCCCTGCAAACTTCGCTCGCGGGCAGTCCATTGGCATTGCCCATACAGGACCTCGACAACTTCAGCCTGGATGGAATCCCACAGACATTGGAGGACCGGCTGGCCGCTCTCGGCGCCATGTACGCACAGGGTCCCCTAGAGCTTCGCGCGTCTGCCGCCAATACCTTATCCACCATGGCATCACTCGATGCCATCGACTTCGGCAACTACACCCCGTCCGGTAACGCGGAGTATCCCGACTCTGGATTCGGCTACGCGATGAAATCAGCCGCGGCACTCATCAAAGCACAAATCGGCGTCGAAGCTATCGCCACCGACCTCGGCGGCTGGGACACCCACGATGGACAGAATCCCATCAACGGCTACATGGCGGGTATCATGGAGGATCTCGCTTCCAGTCTCGGCGCCTTCCACGCCGACCTGACCAGCGGAGGTGTCCTGAACTTCACGCTCGTCGTCATGTCGGAATTCGGCAGGGTCTTCCGCGAAAACGCCAGCCAGGGCACGGACCACGGCCACGGCAACATGATGCTCGTCATGGGCGGGGGCATCTCGGGAGGCCGCGTTCTCCGAAACTGGCCCGGACTTGCTCCCGAGAATCTCTTCCAGGAACAAGACCTGGATGTCACCATCGATTACAGGGACATACTCGCCGAAATCATACAGAAACGCCTCGGGAACTCGAACCTTGGGGCCGTCTTTCCGGAGTTCATTCCCACGTTCCGCGGGGTTACCGTATAGCCGCCACCACACCTTCCGAAGCGCAAATAGGCCGTAAAACACGGCGATTCACCCTGCCCGTCTGGTGCCCACGACGCGCTTTTTGAAAAAACGCGCCAAATTCGCGACACTAATGCCTCTGGGGAAAGAAGTGTGGAAGGAGAAACCGCGTTGACACGAGCAGAGTTGGCTCGACTAATCGATCATACCCAGTTGCGTGCGTACGCGACGCAGCGCGACATGAAGGAGCTGTGCGCGGTCGCCGTACAGTGTGGATTCGCGTGCGTATCGATCAACCCTGTGTGGACCTCCTACTGCGCCAAACTGCTGGCGGGCAGCGGAGTCGGCGTTGATCCGACTGTCGGCTTCCCACTCGGCGCCAATACGGCCCGCATCAAAGTCGAAGAGGCCCGCGAAGCCATCAAGAACGGCGCTACCGAAATCGACATGGTCATCAACATCGGCGCGCTCAAGTCCGGTTTCCCCAACTTCGTCGAGCGAGAAATCGCCGCGGTCGTCAAAGCCGCGGGGCGCGTGCCCGTCAAAGTGATTCTCGAAACCAGCTACCTGACTCAGGAAGAGAAGATCGCCGTGTGCCAGATGTCCATGCGCTCGGGTGCAGCTTTCGTAAAGACCTCAACGGGCTTTGGCCGCGCAGGCGCCACGACAGAAGACGTGACCCTCATGCGTCAAGTCGTGGGCAAGAATCTCGGCGTCAAGGCGGCCGGCGGCATTCGCACGTATGCAGACGCTATGTCCATGATCGCCGCGGGCGCCAACCGAATCGGAACAAGCACCGGCGTTGCCATCTTGAAGGAATCTGCCGAAAACCAAGCGCTCGCGTAGTGAGCAGTCTGAATCGGGCCTAGCCTGCGGGGTTTCCCATCATTTCGACAAAGACCTTGAAGTATTCCTGATCGATGTCCTTGCTCATCTCATCGCGCATCAACCGCAACGCCTTGTAGGACTCCAGTGCAGGTTTATACGACCGCCGCGTCGTCAATGCATCGAATATGTCCGCTATCGTCGATATCCGCACCAGAGGCGGGATTTTCTTGCCCAGTAAATCATCTGGATAGCCTCCGCCCTGAATCTTCTCGTGGTGGTGACGAACAATGCGCAACGCTAGCTCACCCAATTTGTTATGGTCGGACAGCAACTCATAGCCATACACCGGATGCTTACGCATTTGCTTCCACTGTTCGTTGTCCAACTTGCCGCGGCAGTTTACAATCGCCGGGTCGATCTGGCTCTTGCCAATATCGTGCAGCAAAGCGCCTTCGCCGAATTCTTCCAGCAGCTTCTGGTCGGTGAATCCCACGCGCTGCGCCAACGACATGCTGAAAACAAATACATTCACGCTGTGCGTGTACGTGTAGTAATCGTAGGATACCAACGGAAGCAAATGCTGAAATGCGGTTTGTTCCGCCGTGAGGAACTTCGTCGTTGCCGAGACCACATTGCGGCTCCGCATTATAAGCTCCTGCGACCTCGGCTCTTCCAAGACATCAGCGACAAGCGACTGGGCCGTCGAATATACCACTTCCGATTTCGCGGCCACGGACACATTGGGATCGCTCAGAATAGTATCCAACTGCGATTCAACGTATTTGCGATACTCGCCGTCCTGCGCGGTAGGAATGAAGATGTGCTCCCGATTATGTTCCGCAAGACGCTCCAAGGCTTCCGATGTGAACATCAAGTTCTTCTCGCGATACAACACCGGAGGCTGACCAGACATCGTCTGAATACACACGTCAAAGTCGAGCATGGTGTCCACTCGCAGACTTGCCACGGGGACGGATCGATATCCGGATACCGGACTTGCTTGAATGGCTTCCAGAGACATGAAATTAAGGCCCTTACCTAGACCACTGAGGCTTAGGTCAAGACTCTAGTAGGAGGAAAACTAAATGTCAATAATCTTGTCATTACATAACCGGTTTCTTCCGAGTTCACTGCGGATTTCGTGATAGTCCCGCCCCTTGTTCGCGGGAAAACACAATTGAGAGTATCTCATCGGCGATCGCCTCCGCGGCGTCGGGCTTTGCCAGGGCGCCCGCCGCACTCGCCATAGCAGCCAGCCGGTTGCTGTCGGGCAATAGCGTGCGGAGTATCCCGCCAAGCCGCTCCCCCGTGCACTCGCTGTCACGAACAAGAACCGCCGCCCCGGCGTCCTCAAAGGCCTTGGCATTGTGTTCCTGATGGTTGTCGGTGGCGAATGGAAACGGAATCAACACGGACGGCTTGCGCATCATCGCAATCTCTGCCGTCGTCGATGCCCCAGACCGGCACACCATGACGTCTGCGGCGGCGCAGGCAGTCGCCATGTCTTGAATAAACGGACTTGTCACAATTCGGGTGCTCGCGCCCTCAGCCGCTTTGTGCGCCCGCGCCGCGTCCGCATTCCCGGTCGCCCAAATCAATTGCAGCTCTCCCCGATTGAACTGCGGCAACATCTCCATTACCGCTTCATTCAATCGCTTCGCACCCTGGCTGCCTCCCGTGACCAATACAACCGGCACACCAAGTTCTAGTTCCAGCGCTTGCCGCGCCTCGCGCTTGTCCGGCGGATTCTTGAATGCGGCGCGCACAGGATTGCCGACGAGTCGGGCCGTCTCTTTAGGGTAGTTTCCGCGCGTCTCGGGGAAACTAAGGAAGATCCGCGTCGCCTTCGGCGCAAGGAGTCTATTCGCAACTCCCAGCAATTGGTTTTGCTCATGGATGACGGTGGGAATTCCCATGCGTTGCGCGGTCCACATCAGCGGCAGCGAAACGTACCCTCCGACTCCAAACACAAGCTGAGGATTAAACTTCTTTAGGTAGCGCCACGCTTTCGCCGCTGACCAAGCCAACTTCACCCCCACCCACAATCGGCGCGGCGACTTGGATCGTGGCCAGCCCTCCACGGGCAGCGAGCGAAAGGGGATCGACATGGAACCGCTGATGCGTTCCTCGATAGACTTCGAACGGCCCACCCACTGCACCATCAAACGGGGATCGCGCCGGTACAGTTCTTCCAATACGGCTACCGCCGGCGACGTATGACCGCCCGTACCCCCGCCTGTCACCATGATTCGCATTACTGTTTCACTCTCACGCGGCCAGCGCGTTGCGGTATCCGTCTTCGCGCTCGTAAGCCTGCTTACCGACGTTAATCAGTACTCCAATCATCGCAAGATTGACGATGAGGGCGCTGCCGCCCGCGCTGATAAACGGCAATACCAGTCCTTTTGTCGGAAGCAGTCCCGTCGTAACACCCATATTGAATGTAGCCTGGACGAGTATCAACGACACGATTCCGGACGCGAGCAAGGAGCCAAACAAGTCTTTCGCGGAAATGGCAATTCGAACCGCCATGAACAGCAGCAACGCAAACAACAAAATCAGCCCCATCGTGCCCACGAGCCCCATCTCTTCGCCCCACACCGCGAAGATGAAGTCCGAATGTGCGTCCGGGAGATACAACAGCTTCTGCTCCCCCGCGCCCAAACCTTTGCCCCACAATCCGCCGCGGGCAAACCCTGCCAGCGACTCGATCAATTGAAGTCCCTTGCCCGTGCGAAACTTCCAGGGATCCATGAATGCGTAGAGCCGCTCTATGCGATACGGGCTTATAACAATCATCGCCCCCAACACCGCGGCTGCGGGAGCCCACGTCATGCCTACGTGAATCCACCGTCCGCCGGCAAGAATAATCATCAGCATCGCGACCGCTACCATGATGGCCGGCGTCCCCAGGTCTTGTTCCAGTAAGACCAGACCCGCGAATACCGCCGTAATGACCATGGGAGGCAAGAATCCGCGGCCAAAACTTTTGAGATGTCCCTGATTCTCCGACAACTTCACGGCCAACAGAATGACCAAAGCGAATTTGGCCAATTCCGACGGCTGGAATTGAAAACCCAGGATGTTTAGCCAGCGCAAACCGCCACGCCGTTCGTCACCGAATACCAAGACCAGCACCAGGAGTGCCAATGTACCGCTGACAAGCAGCCAGAGAACACCGCGATTCCGGAATGAATGATAGTCAAAGCCTGCCGTGACCAGAAGCGCCGCGAATCCAATTCCCACCAGGATCAACTGGTTGTACAAGTATACGTACGATACGTGCTCGTCCAATTTCCCGTTGCTGTAAGCGCGGCCGGTGTTCGCGCTGTAGACCATCAAAAGTCCAATCATCACCAGTGCACACGCTATCGTGAAAACGAAAATGGTCTCACGCCTCATCGCTTGCAACCCTCCAGGTGCTTTCGGACACAGTCCTTGAACACACGGCCTCGGTGTTCGAAATTATCGTACATGTCGAAGCTGGCGCATGCCGGCGACAACAACACCGCATCGCCTTGCGTAGCGGTCTCGGCCGCCAAGCGTACTGCCTCGCCCATATCCGTCGCATGGCGCACTCCAACCAAGTCGCCAAATGCCTCTTCGAGCACGGGCGCGTCCTCTCCAATGGTCACCAACGCCTTGATACGGCTCCGCACCAGGTCGCGCAACACGCGGTAGTCCGCTCCCTTTCCACGCCCACCGGCAATGAGCACGACGGGATTCTCGAAACTCTCAAGCGCGACACGCAGACTGTCGATGTTCGTCGATTTCGAATCGTTGAAGTAGTCGACCCCATTCTGTGAATCGACCCACTCAATCCGGTGCTCCACACCGCGAAATTGTCGCAATCCTTCGATGGTCTTGGCCCAATCGAAGCCACCCGCCCGCATCATGGTCAGCGCCGCGCACACGTTCTCGTAATTGTGCCGGCCTCGCAAAAGCGTGTCCGAAGTTAAGGCAACCGGTGCGTCCCCTTCGCAAAACTCGTTTCCCCGGAGCCACAGTCCGTCGTCGACGCGGCCCGACAGACTGAAGGTGAGCCGCCGCGCCTCTTTCGGTACGCGCATGGCCGCAACGCGCTCGTCGTCGGCATTCAGAACGGCCGAGTCTCCGGCGCGTTGGTTTGCGAACAACCTGGACTTCACAGCCGCGTACCCGTCCATGTCGCCATGTCGTGCCAAGTGATCCGGTGTAACGTTGAGCACTGCGGCAATCCAGGGCCGAAACGATCGCGCCGTCTCCAACTGATAGCTGCTAACTTCAATGACAATGTACTCGGGCTGCGGATCGCGAAGTACGGCCGCGGACAGTGGAACTTCGTTGTTTCCAGCAAGTGCAACGCTGTGCCCGCACGCATCCACGAGCGCGCGCAATAATTCGGTCGTTGTCGTCTTGCCATTTGTTCCGGTCACCGCGAGGGCCTTGCTTGTACAGAAGTGGGATGAAAATTCGATCTCGCCGATCACGTTCGCGCCGCGTGCTCGGGCCGCTTCGATAGGCGCAAGCCGGGGTGGTACTCCCGGACTAGGTATGATTAGCGCGGCGCCGTCGAACGCAGTGTCCGTGTGTCCCCCTGTCTCGAATGGAACTCCCAGAGTGCACAGCTCATCCTTGAACGGAGTCAGACTTTCGGCGTCTGAATACTCGGTAACGAATGGCTCCGCCCCTTCGCGTACGAGAAGACGGACAAGCGCTATTGCCGTTCGACCCAATCCGACGACAGTAACTTTCTTTCCCTTTACATTCATCGCACTATCTCAGCTTCAGAGCAGCCAGACTCATCAGGGCGAACACCAGTGCCATGATCCAGAATCGGATCGTCACTTTGCTCTCCGACCAGCCTGCCAACTCGAAATGGTGATGCAACGGCGCCATCCTGAACACGCGTTTGCCGCGCAATTTGAACGACGCGACCTGTATCAGCACGCTGGCCGTTTCCACCACGAAAAGACCACCCACCACAATGAGCAACAATTCCTGCTTTGTCAGTATCGCCATCGTTCCGATCGCGCCACCCAACGCAAGCGAACCCGTGTCGCCCATGAACACTTCCGCGGGATGAGAGTTGAACCAAAGGAAACCGAGTCCCGCCCCCACCATCGCCGCTCCGAATACGGTGAGTTCGCTCGCCTCCGGAACATGAATTAGAAACAGGTAACTCGACCAGTCCGCGCGGCTCACGACGTACGCAATCCCGGTGTACGCGAGCAGCGATACGATAGACGCCCCGGTTGCCAGGCCGTCCAATCCGTCCGTAAGG
The DNA here is from genome assembly GCA_019695095.1 of Candidatus Hydrogenedentota bacterium. Lineage (NCBI taxonomy): Bacteria > Pseudomonadati > Candidatus Hydrogenedentota > Candidatus Hydrogenedentota bacterium. Next base: position 12,537 of record JAIBAQ010000077.1, on the reverse strand, counting down.
TTCACGCCATTTGTGGCGCTCACCAACAGGACAATCACAAACGCCACATAGAACAACCCGAACGGGATCAGCACCATGCGCAGTCCAGGCACTTCAACTTTGGTATGAATGTCCGCGGGCGTCGCTTCGATGATCTCGGGAAACGCGGATTCCAACAGCAAGCGATTCAATCGCCGGCTCTCCATCGGAGACAAGGTCTCGTAACCGCTCTTCAACAACGACTGCGCCTCGGGTGTCAGCGGGGTGTTCTCCCAAACGCGCGCGTCATATACGTCCGTCCTCGCCAATACGCGCTCGAAACCGTCAAGGATTCGAATACGGGAATCGCTGTCGACGGTCTCGGTCGCGGGCATGTCGGTGATGAACTCAACGACGCCTTCGGGCAGCAAATGTGTGAAACGAGCCGATGGCGTCGCCGGAGAATTCTGCGTCTGCTGTTTCAGTGCCGCCACAAAATCCGGCCATGATCGCACGTCGTGCGATCCGATATCGGTCGCGCTGTACGTGATGGGGCTATACACCAGGTATACGCCGATAAGAAGCCCCGACAGGATCTGTCCCGCAAACTTCGCCTTCGCGCTCAATCCCGCATTGTGCTTGCGCCGGAGTTTGATGTAGTCATCGAGGAAACCGACTGCTCCCAAGAGACACGTCGCGCCCATGGCAATCAGCAGCAACCGGTTCGAGAAACGTCCCCAAAGCAACAGCGCGACCAACGTGGACAGAATAATCAGCGCACCGCCCATCGTCGGGGTGCCTGCCTTGCCTTTATGCAAGGCGTGAAGATCGGCGACATGCTCCTTGCGTATGTACTGCCCAATCTTGAGGGCGCGCAGCGCGCGGATGACCGCGGGGCCAATGAGCAACGATATCGCAAACGCGGTCAGCGCGGCGCCGCCCGCGCGCACCGTGTGGTACGTGAACGCGTTGAGAAAACCAAATTCGGGGCGCAACAACTGCGCCAAGTAGTAGAACATGTCCTTCCTTTAGGCCATCGATGCCCGTAACGCCTCGATGACTCCTTCCATGCGCATACCTCTAGACCCTTTCACGAGCAACACATCGCCTGGTTTCGCCACGGAACGGATGGCGTCCGCCATGGCTTGGTGGGATGAGAATACTTCGGCGTGGGGCACTCCGGAATCGCGCGCCGCCTGGATCATAGCAGACGCATGGCTGCCCAAGGCAAATACGTGCTCGATCCCCAGCTTGCCCGCAAGCGCGCCAATCTCCGCGTGATACGTCGCCGAGTCCGGCCCCAGTTCGAGCATGTCTCCCAATGCCGCAAGCCGCGTTCCCCGCGCGGGGCGCTCGGCCAATCCCTCCAACGCGGCCGACATGCTTGCGGGACTCGCGTTGTATGTGTCGTCAAACACGTCAATTCCGTTCACGTGCACCAACCGAAAACGCGCGGGAGCCGCCGCCGCTTCGCGCAACGGTCCCTCGAACTCGTCGATTCCGTGCTGCAATCCTATTGCCACGGCAATCAGCGCATTCGTGGCATGGGCGCGGTTCAATAGAGGAAGACGGATTGAACCAATAGGATCGATATCCAAGGCAATCTCGCCGTCATCCGTGAAACGTGACGATTTGAGTACAACGTCTCCGTGTGAACCAACGAGCACCTTCTTTCCCGCAAAGTACTCGCCCGCTTTCACGCACCAAGGATTGTCGACGTTAACGTAGAAGATGCCGTTTGCAGGAAGTTTTTCGGCAATTTCTGCCTTCGTCCGCGCGACGACGTCGATCGTACCAAAACCTTCCAAATGTGCTGGGGCCACCAAGGTAATCGTGGATTCGGTAGGCGACGCCAGCTCGCAGAGTTCGCTAATGTTGCCCCTGCTTGCCGCCCCCATCTCAATGATGGCCGCGTCGGTCGTCGCGTCTATCTGCAACAACGAGAGCGGGCACCCAATCTCGTTGTTGAGGTTGCCCTTCGTCTTCACGACGTTCATGCGCGCCCCCAACACGGCCGCCGTGAAGTCTTTCGTGGTGGTCTTTCCGCACGACCCCGTAATCGCGATCACGGGAATCGAATACCGGCTTCGATGCACCCGGGCGAATGCCTGTAGCGCGGCCAATACGTCCGGCACGACGAGGCACGGTCCCTTGTCGGATGAACGAGTAGCCACCGCTGCCACTGCGCCCTTTGCAAAGGCGTCGTCGACAAAGACACTGCCGTCGAACCGTTCTCCCGACAGCGCGAAGAATACGTCTCCGCCGCGTAAGGTTCGCGAATCGGTCGACACGGACGAGAACGACGCGTCGTCCTTCGGCGCCTGAGCACCGATTGCCTCCGCCAGTTCCGATACGGTGTAATTCCAGCCCATTTGTCTACCAACGCTCTTTCAAAATGTCGCGCGCAATTTCCCGGTCGTCGAAATGACGCCGCTCTTTGCCAATAATCTGGTAATCTTCGTGGCCCTTTCCGGCGATCATCACAAGATCTCCGGCCTTCGCCATGCCGATGGCCGTTCGGATGGCCTCGGCCCGCTCCACCACCATCAAGTAGTCGTCGTATTTCTTGAGCCCCGAATTCTGAACGCCAACCTCAATATCCAACAGGATACGTTCGGGGTCTTCGCTACGTGGATTGTCAGACGTGACGATCAGAAAGTCGGCGAGTGTTCCGGCGACCTTGCCCATTTTGGGGCGCTTGCCCTTGTCGCGGTCGCCTCCGCATCCAAACACACAGATGACTCGTCCTTTGCAGACTTCCCGGGCCGCCTCCAACACATTCTTCAAACCGTCATCTGTGTGGGCATAATCCACTATCACTGAGAAGTCCTGCCCCGCGTCGACGCGTTCGAAGCGTCCAGGCACGCGTTCGAGCGATGCGATTCCTTCGGCAATCTTCTCAACGGCAACGCCAAGGCCTCCGCAAATGGCTATCGCGCACAGCGCGTTGGAGACGTTGTGGCGTCCGACCAGATTCAGCGCGATTTCCGCGTTCCCCCACGGCGTATTGGCCATGAAGCGCGTTCCCGCCGGGCTCATCTTGACTCCCGTCGCGCGGCAATTCCCTTTTGCGCCGTACGTGAAACACGGCACCCGCGAAGCCTGTATAAAGTGTTCCGAGACGGGGTCCTCTCGGTTGACCACCGTGAAACGGCCCTCTCCCTCGATGCGCTCAAACAGTTTCAGTTTGGCCTGCCGGTAACTGTCCATGTCCTTGTGATAATCGAGATGGTCCTGCGTAAGGTTCGTGAACACACCCACCGCGAAATCGATGCCTGCCACCCGCTCCTGTTCCAGCGCGTGCGAACTGACCTCCATCACCACGTGCGTATGGCCTGCGTCGCGCGCGCGCAAGAACATGTCCGCCAAATCTTCGCCGAAGGGCGTCGTGTGCGGCGCGGGGATGTGCTCGCCTCCGATTTCATACCCAATCGTCCCGAAACACGCGGCACTCGCTCCGCTTCCGTTCAGGATGTGCTGCGTTAGCAAGACCGTGCTGGATTTTCCGTTCGTTCCGGTGACACCCACGACTTTCATGGAACGCGAGGGATCGCCCGCTAACGCGTGCGCCAAGATACCCAAAGCCTGCCGTGGATTCGGAACGGAGAAGTACGGCACGCCCGCGCATTGCACCACGGGCCGATCGCCGATGACGGCAATGGCTCCCGCTGATACCGCCCACGGCGCAAAGTCATGCCCATCCAGCTTCTCGCCGCGCGCCGCAACAAAAACCGCGCCGGGGACAACACGGCGCGAGTCTTCAGTCACCTTCACGATGTCAAGGGGTAACGCCTCGACGGACTTACATCCGAGAAGGCGGGGTAGGTCGTGCAACGTCATACAAACTCTCATTCGCTTTGCTGGAAAACACGAGACGGCATCGGTCCACATCATGAAGCGGAGTACCCGGAGCGGGATCCTGGGCCGCCACCCAGCCACTTCCCTGGGCGTCCCATTGAACGCCCAACGCCGCGAGTTCCTTCTGGGCTTGGCGCTTCGTCATCCCTTGGAGGTTCGGCATCACCGCTCCTGCCACTACTAGATACTCTGGAACGAAGGATGGTTCCTGCCCTGCCGCGCTGGCCGGTTGTTCGCCCGCTTGTACAAAGGACGTTGGCGGCTGCGCCTGCGCAACGAGAATATCGGCATCGGCATCGGCGTCGTCGTCGGCCGGAGCCGGACCGTCGAAGTCGGCTCCCATGGGTTCCTCGGGGACATTCATGCGAATGAGCGTGTCACGAGCCACTTCGCGAAACACAGGCCCGCACACATAACCTCCGTAGTAGATCTCGCTTTGCGGGTTGTGCACCACGATCACGGCGCACATACGCGGGTCCGATATGGGTGCGAAACCCGCGAAGACCGCCGTGTGCTGGTCCTTCAAATAGCCGCCGCCCGCCGGATTGGCAATTTGCGCCGTACCCGTCTTGCCGCCGGCCTTGTACTCGGGAATGGCCGCGCGCTTACCCGTTCCGTGCGCAACCACCTGATAACAAAGCTGACGCATGGTTGCCGAGGTCTGTTCCGACATCACTCGCTGTTCTTCGCCGGGCGTGAACTGGTACTTCACGTTTCCATCCCGATCAAGTACGCGGTCCACCAGATGAGGCTCTACCAACACGCCGCCGTTGGCCACCGCGCTGAATGCCCGCGCAATTTGAGGCATGGTAACCGCCACTTCCTGACCCATCGGCAACGATATCATCGAGAGTTTCGACCACTTTTCGTATGGTCTGTAAATGCCCGAACTCTCCATCAGGAAATCGTGACTGGTCGTCTGGCCAAAGCCGAAGCGTTTGATCCACTGGTCCAGAATGTCCGGGCCTACCTGCTTCGCAAGCATGTCGGCCACCTTGATGATTCCAATATTGCTCGATTCGGCAAACGCCTCGCTAAACGGCACGACCAACATCTTGTGAACGTCGGTAATCCGCCGCCTTCCAAAAGCCGACCAAGCCCCGCCCTCGCAATCGATCATCGTCTCCGGCGTGACGACCCCGTGCTCCAACGCCGCGCACGCCGTCACAATCTTGAATGACGAACCCGGTTCGAACACGTCCGTGATGGCCCGGTTCTTTCGAACATCCGCGGGGTACTCCCAGTAAACATTGGGATCGAACGACGGCAGGCACGCCAACGCGAGAATGGCGCCGGTCTTTGGATCCATGATCAGACCCATCGCTCGGCTCGCTTTACACCGCTCCATCACCGCGCGGAGTTCGCGTTCCAGCGTGCTCTGAATGCCCTTCTCGATCGTCAGCACAACCTCGTCGCCCCCGCTGGGCGGTACGAATTGCAGCGTGAGCGACGCAAGCAGGTTCCGGTCACGGTCCACTCGCGATTGGTGGACCCCTTGAACACTCCTCAGCGCGCTGTCGTAAATGGCCTCGATACCCTCGGAACCGGCATGCTCTCGATTGACATACCCCAGGACGTGCGCCCCAAGGCTCTCCTCGGGATAGAAGCGGACGGACTCGCGCTTTACCGTAATCCCCGGGACGCCGCGGGCCTCAAGGTCGCCAAGGGCAGTCAGCTCTTCCTCGCTCAAGTAACGTTTGATCGGGACGTCTCGCATCTTCTCCCCGGTGCTGGTGCGCCGCGTCAGCCGGTCGAAGATCTCGTTCTCGTCCATATTCAACAGGACGCTCAGCCGCTGCGCAGCCACGTAGGGGTCTTCGATTTCTCTTGGATTCGCCCACAAGGAAGGCGCCTGCCGGTCGCGCGCCAGCACTCGCCCTTCCCGATCAAAAATGCGTCCTCGCTCGATATCGATAAATCGCTTGCCGATGTGCCCCTTTTCTTCTTCGATAAGCCGCTCATCGGGAAGCAGGTGCAGCTTGGTAATGTGCATCGCGATAAAGCCCAGGGCGCACACGAATCCGCAGAGAACGTACAATGCCCGGCGGCGATGAACGCCTCGCGGAGGGAGATCGGCGGGGGCTTCGTGTATGGGTTCGCTCGGATCGTTCAGGCGAGACATGGCATGGTCTCCGCCTACGGACGCTCAGGCACGGCCGGTTGACCACTCCTCGATACCACACGAGAAGGATTCAGCCGAGCCACCGCGTAGGGCTGATTGGTGTACTCGGGACGCGTCTCGTCCGAAGGCGCGGCGCACACCACTTCGACCTGGTCGGGTTCTGGCAGCACGAGCCCCAGATCAGGCGCCTTGGCCGCCAATCGCTCCATGGCCGCCAACTCGTCGGAACGCTCGGAAAGTATGCTCACGCGCTGCTGAATCTCGCGCGCTTCCTTCTGCATGATTGCGGCTTCGTAATCACCGCGAAAGATCTGCAACTGAAACCATGTCTCCACGGCAAAAGCGGAAAAAGGTATCAAAAGAAGCGCAAACCATGCGATGGACCCCAGGACAATTCCCCTGGGCCGGTATGAAACAGCTTTCCGTCTCATGATGTCGCTCCTTCCCACTTATGGTAATCGCTCTGCCGCCCGCAGCCGCGCGCTGTGCGACCGCGGATTCGCCCGAACCTCGTCGTCATCGGGCGTAACCGGCTTCGGCGTCAATACTTCAAGTTGCGCGGGAATCGTCTTCTTCACCCGTCCGTCCGGATGAAGCTCGCGTAGCGGCCGCGACGCATCCCGCATCGCATTCTTTATCACCCGGTCTTCTCCCGAGTGAAACGCAATCGCGACCAGCCGCCCGCCGGGCGCCAAGACGCGGATCGCTTGTTCAATTCCTGCCCGGAGCCACCGCAACTCATCGTTCACGGCCATCCGGATCGCTTGAAAGACTGTTCGAATTTCATCCGGGTCGCCTGTCACGAAGGGCAATGCTTCCCGTACTGCATCCCGAAGATCAGCAGTCGTCTTCAGTCGCCCGCGCGCGCAACGTTGCGTAATCGCCTGGGCAATTCGGCGCGCCGGGCCTACGTCCCCGAAATCGCGCAACACCTTTGCCAGTTCAGGCTCGCGCATACCGCTGAGGAATTCCGCTGCCGTGGGCCCGTGGCTGGTATCCATCCGCATATCCAACGGGCCATCCGCTTGAAATGTAAAACCTCGCTCGGCGTCGTCGAGTTGGACACTCGAAAGTCCAGCGTCCAACAAGACCCCATCGACCGATGCGATATTCATCCCTTCGAGAACTGCAGCCAACTCTCCGTAGTTGGCATGAACCACTTCCACGCTCGAAAATCTCGCGAGTCGTTCGCGCACTCGCTCTACCGCGCCGGCATCCCGATCCAGGGCAATCAATCGCCCCGTCTCCAACCGGCGGACTATGCTCTCCGAGTGGCCTCCCGCGCCCGCTGTACAATCCACATAAACGCCGTCCTTACGAACGCGCAACCACTCCAGCGCCGGGCCTTCCAGCACCGGCACATGACCAGGCATGGCCCCTAAGCCGCCTCCTGGTAGACGCCTATCGCCTGCGATTCCGAATCGTACGTCTCGAACAGCGAGCTGACGCCCACCATTCGAAACAGGCGTTCCGCGTACAGATTCAACGAAACCAGCTTCACGTCGCCGCTCATCGCGCGAACCTTGCGCAGACGCTCCACAAGTACGCCAACTCCCATATAGCTGATGAAGCGCACGCCGGCAAGGTTCATCACGATCTTGCAGCGGCCCGCATTGATGACGTTGTACATCTCGGTCCGCAACGCATCCACGCCTCGCTCGTCCAAATCCCCGTCCAACCGCAGAACGGTCACTGCACCCATGTCCTTCCGCTCGATGTGCATTTTCCCAAGCCCACCTTTCCTACGTTGTAGCTCCGGCCGCTTCTCGTTGCGAGAACAGCGCCGATGCCATCTCTTTGAACCCTTCGCCCATGTTCTCCTGGAACGCGCGCCACGCCTCGCGATTCCAAAGTTCCAGGTGATCGTCAACACCGATCAGCACGGCTTCCTTGTCGATTCCCGCGTACTCCCGAAGGTGCTGCGGCACCGCCATCCTCCCCTGCGGATCCGGTCGCGCCTCCGTCACACCACTAAAGAGGTACCTGCGAAAATCGAGCGATTTGCCGTCCATTGACGGGTGTTTACTCGCTAGCGAACGTATCTCGTTCCAGGCATCCCGATGAAACAGGAAGATCGACTTGTCGTACCCACGCGTCATGTACCAAATCGCGTGCCCTTCCACTTCCATCGTGTCGCGCATCCGGCGAGGCACAGTGATCCGGCTCTTCTCATCGAGCTTTGCCACTGATTCGCCGAAATACACCCTGAATCCTCCATTCGTGGACCATTATCTTCCACACAGCCCCACGAAACTACCCCATCCTACCACCACGCCCCACGTCTGTCAACAGAAAAATGTCGACTCAATTCTTCCTTTCTCTTTGCGCCGCAACGACTTACAACAGACACAGCGCCCAATATCTTGTATCAAAACGACCCATATTGACCCACAGCCACAATATCTAGGGGTGCATCGCTATACCCTTGAAAATACTGAACATAAATACAGTTTTGGCCGCCGCGCAAAATCGAGCCGGATCGGGGCCTCTCTCCTTCAAATGTGGGGCTTGGGGGTGTCAAAGGGGGACGCAGTGGGAACCGTAAATGACCTCAATTGCGAGTAAGCCCCGGCAGAAGAGAAAACTCGCGACAGAAGTGGGGCGTCGTGGTGGATACGTGGTAATCGAACCCCTCTCTTCTACTTCCCGACGATCATCTCCGTCGTCGTTTCATGTGCGCTGCTTTGGACGAGCGTCGATTTCACTCTCGCACCCATTCTTTGCTATAGTACTTGGTCGTTTTGTAGTGGCATTGGAATAGCCATCATGACCGGACAGAAACTACACGCAGGCTTGGCGATTATCGAGGTCACCGACTCCATGTTGCTTACTGAAATGGAGAATGACCCGCAGATTGAGAAGTACCTGGGCGAGCGGCTTTCCGATTTGTGTGTCGCCGTGCAACCCCAAGCGGTGCCCGAGGTTGTCCGCAGGTTGCAGTCCTTGGGGCACCTGCCCCGGGTGCGCGAGTAGCCCCATGAGCGTCGTCATTGCAAATGGCCGCAACCAGTCCTCCTTCAGCGTGAAGGAGTGCTTGCAGGGGTACACAAACGACACTCTCGGAATCGTCTGCGAGAAATGGCAGTTGGCGGCCTCAAACAAGCCAAGCCGGATTCGCGCAATCGAGCGGATTCTAACCGACCCTCTGCACATCGACAGCGCCCTGCAAGCCCTGAACCCGCCAGCGGTTCGATTGCTGCACCTGCTCTGCGCCCATCCTGGATGCCTGGTTTCGGACGTGCTCAGCGTGCCCGCATTGCTGGGACCGGACGGCCGGGTTTTGGCCACCCTGCAAGACCTTGTTTCGCGAGGCCTTGCGCTGATCATGCCCCTGGACCGCTCGGGGGCCTTTTCCCTGAGCCAAATCGGACGCGACTACCATGGGAATGGGATCGATCTCTCTTTACACGTTCCCGAACTGGTCCGGACCAAACTTCCGCCCTCGTTGCCGCTGGGCTATAAACTACCGGTAGCCGACCCTCCCGGCGAAACAAACGGAAAGACCGGCTCTGACAGCGCCGTGGGCGCCTTTCTTGAAACCTTGCGTGTCGTGGAGATCCTCGGGCCTCGCATTACCGCCACCGGCGAACTGCACAAGAGCGACAGCATTCGCGCGCGCGAGTTGGCCCAGGAAGCGGGCGTCTCCACCGAAGCGTTGACCCTAGCCCTCATGATGGGACTTCAACTGGGCTGTATCGAATCTCGTGAAGGGCGTCTTGCTGTCACACCCACGGCCTCCAAATGGGCCGAAAGCCCCGAAGCCCAGCGGGTCAAAGACTTGTTCCATTCCTTCACGCATTCCGAGGAACTGCCGGACCTGAAGCTGTTCTTCCCGCAAATCTTCCCGGCCATGCAAGAACATCTTCCGGCAGGATCGCTGCGTCGCACGTACCACAAGACGCTGGTGGCGGCCATTCTTCGCGAACAGCCCGCGGATGCCTGGCATACCACGGACGGTTTTGTCGACACGCTGCGCCGCGCCGATTCGAACCTTCTCTTCCTGGAGGAACGCTGGCGTGCTATCGCGTCTAACACCAGCGACCCCACGCCATCCTGGAGAGAGCGTATGTGGCAGACCCACGAGCGGCGTCTGTTCATCTGGCTCATTCAGAGCCTCTTCGCGCGGTTGGGATTGGTCCAGTTGGCGAACGAAGGCCAGTTGTTCCGCATTACCGGATTGGGCCGGTTCGCGCTCGGCGTCGGTGAAGCGCCCGCGGAGTCGGCGGAATCGGCGCCGGATGCGCTCGTCATTCAACCCGACTTCGAAGTCATCGCCTACCTCGACCGCTGCTCCGCGGACTTGCGGCGCAAGCTGGATGCGTTCTGCGAACGCGTCCGTGTGGGGCAAGTCGGAACCTACAAACTGACGCAAGACAGCCTGTACCGGGGTCTTCGATCCGGTGTTGCCGGCGAGACCTTCATTCGCATACTCGAAGCCCATACACAGCGCGGAATCCCGAACAACGTCCGGAAACAGATCGAGACATGGGTGCAGAAGGCCGAGAACATTGTCATCCGGACCAACTGCCAGATACTCGAATGTTCCGATCCCGCCGTTCTCGCCGAATGGTTGCGCAAGTATCCCCACGCGCAGATGATCGGCGAACGGTTCTTGCTCTTGCCGAGCGGCGCGACGTTGCCCAATAAACCGCCGGTTAAGGGTCTCGTTCGCATCGATTACACAAAGCCCATCGCGCCGTGCCTGTTTCAGGAGCCGGGCCTGCGCCTTCGCGCGCCCTGGTCGCGCACGTCGCTGCTGCTGAAGAACCGGCTTGTGGAGTTGGGCACGGTCAACGAAAGCGACAGCGGCGACCTCGTGCTGGAACTGGCGCGCACAGCCTTGAAGAAAGGCGTGGACTGGGGTCTTTTCGCGGCGCAATTGGAGGCCCTCGTCGAAGGCGCGCTCGCGGCGCGTTACCGCACGGCGCTTCGCGCGTGGTGTGGCGAGGCCGAACCGTTGACGACACATACTGCCACCTTGTTGCGCTTCGACGACGCCGACGCCTGCGAAGCCGTGCTCGATATGACCGACAGCATGAAGATTATCGAAGGCCGGATTGGCCTGCGCACGCTCGTTGTCGCCAAGGGCGCTCTGCCCGCATTGAAGCGCGAACTGCAGACACTCGGCCTGCGCATCGGCAAAGACGGCGCCGTCCTCGACGATGGTCCTCCCGAGGAATGGGCGGCCCAATGGGTCGAGACACACAAATCCGAAACCGAACAAGACACGCAAGAAAGCGCCTCCTCGGAAGATGCGGGCGACGACATTGACGATACCCCGTTGCCGTCGTACTCACCGCGCATAGTCGGCGAGATCATCGAAGACGCCATTCGCCGCCGGCGTCCCGTGCTCATCCGATACCAGTCCGCCTATAGCAAGAACCCGACCGTGCGCCGCGTGAATCCCGTTGCCGTCGACGTGCTCGCCGCAACGCCCACCGTCAGCGGCTACTGCCACCGTCTCGGGGCAGCGCGTGAGTTCAAGCTCTCCCGTATCCTCGGTATCCGCCTGCTCGAAGACGAAACGTTCTAGCCTTCCAGCCAAGTCCTGTGTTGGCGTTTTGTAGCGCCCGGTCTCCGGAGGCAGACGTCTTGTGCCTGACGTGTTGCGTAACGATGCGTATTGGGTCAGGATAGAGTGAAAGTTCGAACGCGGTCAGGAGACCCGACCATGAAGACCTCCAGACTCTGTCTGTTTCACCGGATATCGCTCGGGCGCGCATGCGCCGTCTTTGTCGTGTTTGCCATTGCGAGCGCAGGGCTATTCGCCAGCGAATCGATCGTCCGCGTCGCTATGTCCGACGGTATCGAACTCGAAACCGTTGTCGTATTGCCCGACGGCGAAGGTCCCTGGCCCGTCGTGATGGAACGCACGCCCTACAATTGCCGCAAGGCCGTCGTGAAGAATCTCGATCTCGCCAAGCGCGGCTACGTGGCCGTCGCCCAGAACATTCGCGGCACTGGCAAGTCAGCGGGCACATGGACCGGCTTCGGCAACGACGGTTGGGGCGGTCCCGGTTTTCGCGATGGCGTCGATACCGTCGCATGGCTCCGGGCGCAATCCTGGTGCAACGGCCGCATCGGACTGTTTGGCGGTTCCGCCAGCGGCATCGCGGCGCAACTGCTCGTGGCCGCGGCCCCCGAAGGGCTCGCCTGCGCCTACGTAAACGCCGCATCCGACAACCTCTACGAGACCATGTTTCCCGGCGGCTGCTATCGCACCAACACCGTCGACACATGGCCCAACGCCGAACCATTGCGCCCCGAGATCCGCCGCCACCCAATGTACGACGACTACTGGCGCGCACGCGACGCCCGGTCACGAAGCGACGTGGCCGACGTGCCTGTCTACGTCACCGGCGTGTGGTTTGACCTGTTCCAACGCAGCACCGTCAGCTACTTCAAAGTGCAAAACACAAACTGGCTGCCGCGCTCCGACGGACACTGCAAACTGTTCGTCTACCCCGGCGCGCACGGCGCGCCTCCCGGCCAACTCGAATATCCCGACCGCGCCAACCAAAGCGCGGACGCCGCCATCGGATCGATGATGGAATGGTACGACTACTGGCTGAAAGACGCGGACAACGGAATCCTCTTGA
>JAIBAQ010000076.1 GCA_019695095.1 Candidatus Hydrogenedentota bacterium | reverse complement strand
TCAACACGTTCAATGCGACGCCTCACTTGTCCGAGCCGCGTCTGTGGACGTATCGGTAAGCGACTGGCCGCGCGCGTCACACCCCGCGCAGCCGTTCAATAAGCGGCGGTAGAACATCCATTAATCGGTCCACGTCTGCCTCCGTGTTGTCCCTGCCGAAGCTGAATCGCACGGCGCTTTGGGCCTCATCGTGACTTTGCCCCATCGCCAGCAACACATGAGACGGATCGATTGCCCCAGACGCGCAGGTCGCCCCGCTGGACACGGCGATACCCTCCACGTCGAGCCCAAGTACGACCGATTCCCCTTCGACCTCGGCAAACCCGATGTTGAGCAGGCCCGGCAGCCGGTTGTCACGCGGACCATTGACGCGACAGTTGGGGATTGCGGCCAGGATGCGCTGCTGCGCGGCGTCGCGTAAGCGAGCAATGCGCGTAGCGGTGCTTTCCATTTCAGCTTGGGCCAATTCGCAAGCCTTGCCCAACCCTACGATTCCCGCGACATTCTCCGTGCCCGCGCGGCGCTCGCGCTCCTGTGCCCCGCCAAGGAGGAGCGGTTCCAACTCGAGTCCCTTGCGCACGAAACACGCGCCCACGCCTTTCGGCGCGTACAGCTTGTGTCCGGAAATCGCGAGCGCGTGAGCGTGGATACTCCTGACGTCGACCTCGATCTTCCCCACGGATTGCACGGCATCCGTGTGAAACGTCACTCCGCGCTCTGTGCACAACACGGCGATCTTTTCCACCGGTTGAATCGCGCCCGTTTCGTTGTTCGCATGCATCACCGAGACAAGCAGCGTGTGGGAATCGATCAACGACTCCAATCTCGCGATGTCTATTACGCCATTCTCGTCCACGCCGGCAACACGAACTTCCACCTTTTCATGCTTGCTGACATAGCCCGCCGCGTGTAACACGGCGTGGTGTTCGACTGCAGACACCACAATATTCGCGGGACGCTTCGGATGCGCCGTCACCAGACCCCGAATCGCCCAATTGTCCGATTCGGTGCCGCCTGACGTGAACACGATTTCGCGGACGTCGGCGTGAATGAGCGCGGCCACCTGCTCGCGCGCGTCATCAACGGCGCGCCGGGCGGCTCGCCCAACGGCGTGAATGGAACCTGCGTTGCCGTAGCTCTCGCGCAGATGCGGAAGCATTGCTTCGAGAACTTCCTCCCGCACGGGAGTGGTCGCGCTATGGTCGAGGTAGATGGTCTTCATGATTCAATCGAGCTTGCCGCCATTTCCGAAAGTAGCACAAGATGATAAGGTTAGTATGCCTTAACAAGGGGGCCCGTTGCCGCTTCTGAGATACATGGTTATTTTTTTTGTGGTGTCTCTTCCCCGGCAACCACAGCGCGTATTCGGCGCTGTACGGAGAGACTCAGGAATTCCGTACTGGCGCAAAGCGTTAACCCAGAGTAGAATCCGATTGAGTAGTACAAAGAGGGGATCGGATATGGATAGCGTGGAGTTTCATCCTTTCCGGGGAAAGTGGGCGGCACAAATACTCGTTTCATTGGCGTTGCTTTCCCTTGCCGCATGTGGGGGTAAACATGGTGTGAGCCCCGCCACAGCCAATTTGACACCAACCGCTGTTACCGCCCCCGTGGAGACTGTTGCCAAGCAACCGTTCGACCTTACGTTTGAAGCCGTTGGGACGGTTCGCTCGAAAACGGTCAGTACTGTGCAGAGCAAAGCGGTCGGCAACGTGACGGCCGTTCACGTTGTTGAAGGCCAGACCGTGGAAGCGAGCGCTCCGTTGGCCGACATAGACGACCGCGAAGCCCAGGCGATGGTCGCGAACACTCAAGCCGGTCTGGACGCCGCGCGCAAAGCCTCTCAGGAAGCCGTACAGTCCGCGCAAGCGGCCCAGGCTGCCGTGGCTGCGAGTAAGGCCAATCTCGATCTCGCAAACGCCACCTATGAGCGCTTCAAGGGCTTGTACGAACAGAAGGTTGTGAGCCGTCAGGCCTACGACGAGGCCGAAGCAAAACAGAAAAGCGCTGCCGCGGAATTGACCCGAGCGCAGGAATCGATGAACGCGGTGCAGAGCCGTACTCAGGAAGCGGCCGCGCGCGTGCAACAAGCCGAAGCGCAGGTCGCGAACGCGCAAGCCGCACTGAGCCACACGAAGGTCGTTGCGCCATACGCGGGCGTTGTGGCGAGGAAGTTTGTCGATGTCGGCGATTTGGCATCGCCGGGATCGGCCTTGTTCGAGTTGGAGGACAACAAGAACTATCGGATTGAGGCCGAGGTCAACGAGTCCCAGTCAGGGCAGGTCGCAATCGGCGACAAGGCCAGCGTGCGCATCGACGCCGCAAGTCCCGAAGCCTTGGCGGGCACCGTGAGCGAAATCGTTCCGGCCGCCAACACGTCAAGCCGGTCGTTTACCGTAAAGGTGGACGTGCCGAATTCGACGGCCTTGCGCTCGGGACAGTTTGGCCGCGTTACCTTCTCGCATGGCACGGCCAGTGTCATCAGCGTTCCAGCAAAAGCGGTCGTCGAGCGCGGCCAGCTCATTGGTGTTTTCGTTGTGGACGGAGAAGGGATCGCTCGGCTGCGATTGATAAAGACGGGCAAGACTCTCGGCGAACGCGTTGAAGTGCTTTCCGGATTAAACGAAGGCGAGCGTGTGGTCGTTGACAACGTGGCGAACGTGGTCGACGGCTGCCGCATCGCGGCGTAACGCGGAAAGGCGGCGCGCCGTGGAACAGCAGTCAAAGCGTGGATTGGCGGGGTCCATCGCCCACGCCTTTATCGACTCCAAACTCACCCCGCTGGTCATTGGCGCGTCGATTCTGTTGGGAATCGGCGCGGTGCTTTTGCTGCCGCGCGAAGAAGAACCGCAGATCGTCGTGCCGATGATCGACATCTATGTGCAGATGCCCGGGGCAAGCGCTCGGGAAGTCGAAGAGCGCGTCACGAAACCGATGGAGAAACTCGTCTGGGAAATCCCCGGCGTCGAGTACATCTACTCCACATCCAGTCCCGGTATGTCTTCGTGCATTGTGCGGTTTTACGTCGGGCAAGACGAAGAAGATGCGATTGTTCGCCTCAACCAGAAGATGTACGCGAACTTCGATCTGATCCCGCCCGGCGCCAGCCAGCCATTGGTCAAGCCGCGTTCGATCGACGATGTGCCTATCCTCGCGTTAACGCTGTCGAGCGCGCGGTACGACCACTACACGTTGCGTCGGATTGCCGCACAGCTGCACGACGCGATCAAAGAGGTTCCCAGCGTATCCGAAGTGAACATCATCGGCGGACAGCGCCGCCAAATTCGGGTCGTACTGGACTCGACGCGCATGGCCGCATACGGCGTAGCTCCCGCGCCGATTGTCGACGCGCTCAAGAAGACCAATGCCCAACTCGAAGCCGGCAGCTATGCGTCGGGCAACCGCGAGATTGTGGTCGAATCGGGCGCGTACTTGCGCGACAAAGACGATGTCGGTTCCGTAGTGGTCGGCGTGTTCAATGGAAGTCCCGTGTATCTGCGCAACGTCGCGGAGGTCATTGACGGGGCCGAGGAACCGGCAGACTACGTGTTCTTCTCGTCAGGACCTTCCGCGGCCTTGACGCATAACGTGCTTGCCCCCGCCGTCGACTCGGCGCAGGCCGCCGGACCGCTGCCCGCCGTTACGATTTCGGTCGCCAAGCGTAAAGGCTCAAACGCCATCGTCGTGGCCGACAACGTGATCGAGAAGGTGCGCGAGATGCAGGGGACGGTCGTTCCCTCCGATGTGCGCGTGTCCGTCTCGCGCAACTACGGCGAGACTGCCGAAGAGAAGTCCAATGAACTTCTGTATCACATGTTTCTGGCGATTGTGTCGGTGGCGATACTGATCGCGCTGGCGCTTGGTATCCGCGAAGCAGGCACGGTTGGCATCGCGATTCCCGTTACACTCGCGCTGACCCTGGTCGTGTTCTATTTCTTTGGTTACACGCTCAATCGCGTCACGCTGTTCGCGCTCATCTTCTCGATAGGTATTCTTGTTGACGACGCCATCGTCGTTGTCGAAAACATCGTGCGCCACTACCGCCTTCCGGCAAGCAAAGGCAGGCCGCTGCTTGACGTGGCGGTTGAGGCGGTTGACGAAGTCGGCAATCCCACTATCCTCGCTACTGCAGCCGTCATCGCAGCCGTGCTGCCCATGGCTTTTGTGCGCGGTCTGATGGGTCCCTATATGGAGCCGATTCCCGTGGGCGCAAGCGCGGCCATGGTTTTCTCCGTACTTATTTCGTTCATGGTGACACCGTGGGCGGCCCTGCGCCTGCTCCGTCATGCGCCTGAACCGACCGGAGAGACCAACGAGGAAGCGCAAGCGGACGAGCACGGGCATTCCGAAAACGCGATGGACCGCCTGTACCGGCACGTTATGGGGCCGTTGATCCATCACCGGCTATGGCAATTCGCGTTCTTGTTCGTTGTCGCGTGTATGTTGCTTGCGGCATGCGCCCTGGTGCCGATGAAGCGCGTAGTCATGAAGATGCTTCCCTTCGACAACAAGAGCGAATTTCAGGTCGTTATCGACATGCCGGAAGGCACGACGCTCGAACAGACCGCCGCCGTTGCGCGTGACCTCGGAGATGCTGTCGCAAAAGTGCCCGAAGTCACCGACTACGAAACCTATGTGGGCACGGCGTCGCCGCACAACTTCAATGGATTGGTGCGGCACTACTTCCTGCGCCGGGGTCCGAACGTCGCGGATATTCACGTGAATCTAGCGCCAAAGGAAGACCGCGACCGCCAAAGCCACGACATTGCGAAGGAAGTACGGCCGGTCTTGCATGAAATCGCCAAGCAATACGGCGCTCGGATCAAGGTGGCGGAGGCTCCGCCTGGACCTCCCGTGTTGCAGACGCTTGTTGCGGAGGTCTATGGGCCCGACTACAAGCGCCAGATGGAAGTCGCGCGACAAATTCGCGATATCTTCGACAGTACCGACGGTGTTGTCGATGTGGACTGGTACGTAGAAGACGACCAACCCAAATACCGTCTAAACATCGACAAAGAAAAAGCCGCGTTGAGCGGCGTGTCCGCCGAGCAGATCACGCAGACGCTTTCGGTTGCGCTGCAAGGCTCGGTCGTTGGTCTGGTTCATCAACCCCAGGAAAAAGAAGACCTGCCGATCTATGTGCGTCTGGACCGCGCAGACCGGTCAGGTATCGAAGACCTCAAGCGCATCAAGGTGCAAGGGGCTCAAGGCAATCTCGTTTCGCTGGGCGAACTTGCCCACGTCGAAGAGACCGTTGAAGACAAGAGCATCTATCACAAGAATTTGATGCCGGTCGTGTATGTCACGGGCGACGTGGCCGGTCGCGAGGAGAGCCCGGTCTACGCCATCCTTACGTTGAGCCAGAAGATCGCCGAACTGAAATTGCCGGAAGGCTACAGCATCGAGCAATACACGGCGAGCCAGCCGTTCTCCACGGAGCGCATTTCCATGAAGTGGGACGGCGAGTGGCACATCACCTACGAAGTCTTCCGCGATTTGGGCCTTGCATTTGCCTCGGTCCTGGTGTTGATCTTCATCCTCGTCGTGGGCTGGTTCCAGTCCATGAAGACGCCCTTCGTGATCATGAGCGCGATTCCCTTCTCGCTTGTCGGCATTCTTCCCGCTCACTGGCTGATGGGGGCGTTCTTCACCGCGACGTCCATGATCGGATTCATCGCTGGAGCCGGAATCGTTGTGCGCAACTCGATCATCCTCGTCGACTTCATCGAATTGCGCAGGCAACAGGGCATGGCCCTGGCGGATGCCGTCATTGACGCCGGGGCGGTGCGGTTCCGTCCGATGATGTTGACGGCGGCTGCCGTCGTGGTCGGCGCGTCCGTCATTCTGTTCGACCCGATCTTCCAGGGTCTTGCGATTTCGCTGATGGCGGGTGAAGTGGCGTCGTTGCTGCTGTCGCGCATGGTCGTACCCATTCTGTACTATTTGGTGAACACCCGCGCGGAACGGTACGCGCACCAGTAAACAGGCTGTTCCGGACTTCTTCGCGTGTAACCGGGTTTCGTCCGCCGGACAACTACATATACGGTCCTACTCCATCCATTTCGGGTCACATAGGGAGACTCGGCCATGATCGTCCGAAACATCGTAATCGTAGTCGTTGCGCTTTCCGCGGGCGTTGCGGGCGGCGTTGTATTTGCCCAGACCCGGCTTGGCGGGCAACTGCAGTCCGTTGCCGCCGAACGCGATACGCTCGCCTCCAAACAAGCCGCGTTGGAACGTCAACTGTCCGACCTGCAAATGCTTCAGAAGGGACTCGAAAACGACAAGCAACGGCTTCAAAAGCAGTTAGAGTCGTTCGCCAATCAGCCTGTGGAGGTTGCCGAACCCCAGGAACAGCCTATGGCAGAGGTCGCGGAAGTCCCTGCGGAAATGCCTGAGCAGCCTGCGCCTGCGGATAATGCCTCAATGCGCGACGGGCGCCGTGACCGGCGCGGCGGTCCTGGCGAAGAGGCAACTCCCGAAGAACAGGAGGCGTGGCGTCAGGAACGCGAGCAGCGCATGACGGAATTTCGCGACCGCATGGGCCAGTTCTTCGCGGGAGAGATGGAGAAGACCAACGACCCGGCCGTGCAGCAACGGTTGTCCCAGATTAGCGAATACTCCCAGTATTCGATGGACTTGCGCCGTCAAATGCGCGAAGCGCAGACCGATGAAGAGCGCCAGGCCCTGTCAGAGCAGTTTGAGCAGGTAGCAAACACGACACGAACGCTGGTCAAGGAACAGCAGGATTACCTGCTGCGCCAATCGTTGGCGTCCAACGGCGTGACCGACGCGGCCACCCAAGACGCCATGATCAACTCCTACCGCACCACCATGGAAAGCCCCTTCTTCCGCATGCCGATGGGCGGCGGTCCGGGGGGAGGCCCTTGGGGTGGAGGCTGGGGCGGACGCGGCTCCCGTGGCGGTGGTGGCGGCGGCCAGTAAGCCAAGGGCCTTACACGACTTCCAGAGACCTCTCGCTGTGTCTCTTGATCACTTGGGGCCTCGGCCCACTCTCTTGATTTCCCGCCCCCTACGAACAACAATTGTCCCGTTACCAAGTAAACCCTGTCCCATTACCTACCATCAAAGGGGTTGTGAGTGTTCAGTGTGAGGCGATACGTGGGCGCGTCTCGAAGACTCCGATGAGACCCGACCAGTCCCCACGGGACGAGACGTTGCTTGTTCGCCGCGCTCAGGCGGGCGACGTGACGGCCTTTGAGGCGCTGTACCGCGCCCATGTGGGCCGGATCCACGCCCTGTGCCTGCGCATGACGAGCGACCGGGCAACCGCGGAAGACCTTACGCAGGAGGCGTTTATTCGTGCGTGGCAACGGCTGGATTCGTTCCGGGGAGACAGCGCGTTCTATTCCTGGTTATATCGCCTCACCGTGAACGTGGTTTTGGGAGACTTCCGAGTGAAAAAAAGGTTGGCAGAGCGCGTATCAAACTCGGAGGATGTGTCGGACCTGCCGTTGGCGGCTGCGGAGCGCCCGGCCGGACTGCGAATGGACCTGGATCAGGCCATCGCGGCCTTACCGCCCGGAGCCCGCGAAATCTTCGTGCTGCACGACGTCGAGGGGTATAAGCACGAAGAAATTGCAGAGATGACGGGACTCGCGACGGGTACGTCCAAAGCCCACCTTCACCGAGCGCGCCGCCTTCTCAGGGAGCAACTTCTATGAATGCAAACCACGACCGCGAGCGGCTGCTCAATGACTACGTAGACGACACCCTGTCGGAAGAGGAGCGCCGCCATGTCGAAGCGGTCGTGTCGCAGGATCCAGCGGCGGCTGCGGAACTCGCAGCACTCCAGCGGATCGTTGCCGAAGCCCGTGAACTCCCGCCTTCCATCGAGCCTTCCCGCGACCTTTGGGCCGGTATTGCCGTGCAACTGGAGGCATTGCCGCGCCGGCAACCGGTGCGCCGAAGGCCTTGGCGATACGCTTTGGTGGCCGCCATGGTAGCGGGGGCATTCATCGGAGGCCTGGTCGTTGCCCGGAGGAACCCCGACGACGCAGCCGGACCGGATACGGGTATTCTCGCGGCCGGAGGTAAGGGAGGCGTCGTGTTCGCGGAGTTTCAAACAGCGCGTACGCAATACTCCGATGCGCGCGAGGCGCTCCTCGCTGCCCTCGAAACGAACGAAGCGTCGCTTTCCCCCGAAACCCGCGCCGTGATCGATGAGAATCTTGCTGTAATTCACCAGGCGGTCGCGGATATCGAGGCCGCAATCGCTCATGATCCAGGCAACCGCAACTTGATGGAGTTGCTTGTAGCCGCATACGACGACGAACTCGGTCTGCTACGCGATGCAGCCGCGTTGCCAAGAGAGATTTGATTGGAGATGGTCTTATGAGAACGAAACTGTTGCTATTCATGACGGCCGCGCTCGTGACATGCGCGGCGTGCGCACAGACCCCTATCGACGAAACGCGTCCCGCGGACGCGAATGGGGTAGTCGAGGTCAGCAACACCAAAGGCGCCGTCACGGTGATTGGGGCGGATGCGAACGAGGTCAAAATCACAGGAACGCTCGGGAAAGGCACGGAGCGTCTCGATATAGAAGCGTCAGGCCCCCGGACCAGTGTGATTGTCGTCATTCCGAAAGACAGCAAGGAAGTGGAGTCTACGGACTTGGAACTCAGCGTACCCAAGGGCAGCGCGGTGGAGATTGAATGCGTTGCCGGGACGATTCAGGTCAGTGGCGTTACGGGCCGATTAAGTCTCGACACAGTCAATGGAAGCATCACGGTGGCGGATGCCGCCGGAGAAGCCTATCTGAAATCCGTGAATGGGGCGATTTCGCTGGCGGGCGCTCCCACGGAAGTGGAAGCGAATACGGTCAACGGGAGTATCGACATCAAAGGCGCGTCCAGCCGCGTCGACGCGATGACGATCAGCGGGAAGATCGCGGTTGAGGGCGAGGGTCTCAAGCGCCTTTCTGCGAAGACGGTACGCGGCGCCTTTGCATTTGCGGGGAGCTTCGCCGAAGACGCATCCGTGGACATTACCACACAACAAGGCGGCATTGAGCTCAAGCTTCCTGAAAGCACGTCAGCCGGGTTCGACCTGTCCACATTTACGGGCGCCATCGTTAACAGGCTGTCAGACGACCCCTCGACGGACTCCGGCAAAATCGGCGCTGGTCGGTCGGCAAAGTTCTCGACGGGTACGGGCAGCGCCTCAGTTCGCGCGCGAACCTTCAACGGCGCCATCACGATCGACAAGAAGTAGTTTGAGACGCGCACTTCATTGCGTATCGACGGGGTCAGGTTCTCTATGAGCCAGGTCTTTCGCTAACGCTCAGGATGACATCATAGGCAAGTGGCGTGTCATTCTGAGTCCCCCACGGCGGACGAGGCACCTGGCTTAAAACCATCAAGTCCCAAAATCACGTGTCTCAGCTATCCGAGAATCATGCTTGTTCCTGGATGGCGCGAGCTTGGCCGCAAAGAAAAAAGGCGGGTTCGGAAACCCGCCTTCGAAATACGCTCTTCAGTTACCTGTATCTACTTTGCAGGCTCTCCGTTCTGCGTGTGCCCGGTTACCGGTGCGCCTTCCGGATCGGCCTTGGACCAGCTCTTCCCGATCGCGCGCTCGAGCGAAGCATTCGCGATGGCGAAATCGCGCATCGCCTGAACGAGGGCAGTCTCGGCGTTGGTCAGGGCCAATTCGGCATCCAGTGTGTCGCCCTGCGTACCGACACCTTCTTGGAACCGCAGTTCCGCAAGACGCAAACCTTCTTCAGCCAGTTTGCGCGTGCCGTTTTCGCTGGAGATCTTTGCCATCGAATCTTTGATTTGAATCAACGCTTGTGTGACGTCCAACTCGATGAGCTGCTCCACGTCTTCGAGCTGATGCTCGATGCTGCTCAAACGGGCCTTGGCTTCCGCGACGTCATATTTGCGCTTGCCGCCCTTGTAAAAGTCCTGCTGGATACCGACATTGAACGTCCAGCCGTCGGGAGCGGAAGACCCGCCGTTGTCCGTATTCTTCCATTGGATGTTCGCGCCTACTTGTGGCTTGAACTGACCGCGGACGCGCGCGATATCCTGCTTGGCGGCCTCGATGCCTTTCTTCAGGGCGAGAATCTCGGGGCGATGTTCGTTGGCGTATTTCACCAGTTCGTCCAGGTTCGGAGTCGCCGGTTGCCAATCGAGCTTGGTCGCCAAGGCGACGGGTGTGTTCTGTGGGACCGCGATGATTCGCCGCAGATTGGCTTGAGCCAGTCGTTTGACGTTGTTTGCTTCCACCAGCGTCGCCTTGCGGCTGCCCATTTCCGTCTCGGCGCGCAACACTTCGAAGCTGCTGGTCATGCCGACGTCGAACATCTGTTGCGCGTCAGAACGGTTGCGCTCGAACGTGCGCACGCTGGCTTCCGCCACACGCACCAGTGCTTCCGAGGTGGCCGCGTCGTAGTAGGCCTTCTTGGCCTCGAATTCAAGCTCCGCCAAAGTCACTTCCTTCTGCCATTCTTGCGATTCGGCGAGGAACTTGGCAGCCTTCATAGCGGCTTTGATTTGGCCGCCCGCGTAGAGCACTTGATCCAACGAGACTTTGTCTTCGCGAATTACGTCCGGCACTTCCATGGCCTTATCCGTGAGCCGGTTCGTGATTACGGACCGGGCCACGAGAAAGATAGCGCCTCGCAGCAGCACGCCGCTTCCGATAATGCCTTGTCCCTGTTGTCCGCCTCCGATGAAGCCACCACCGAGTCCGCCGCCGAATCCGCCACCGAATCCGCCACCCAAGCTACTGCCGCCCATGCTGCCAAGCGCGCTGCTGCCGGTGCGGATGTTGAGTTCGGTGTGCGCAAACCCCATCGAACCTGACAACTGCGGCAACATCGCGGACCGCGCTTGGCCGATCCGAGCCTTTGCCGCATCCACATCGTCCTGAGCGACAAAGGCCTTCGCATTTTGCGTCAATGCCATTTGCACACACGTTTCCGCCGTGAGTGAAAGTGGTTCGCCTGCGGTCGCTTCTGTCGGAGTTCCTTGACTCGCGAGAAACGCATCAATTTCGCCCAAGAACGTCGATAGGCTCTCGTAGCCATCTAACAAGCTGCCGCGCGAATACTCAGAAGACGGGGTTGGGTTACTGTTCGCCGCTTCGACGGCCGCCGGGGCCGGAGACGCGGGAGCTGGCTGCGCCGGATCTTGAGCGAATACCGCGCAGGGAGCCAGCGTTAGAAGTGCAAGAATCGTACGTTTCATAGCTTGCCTCTGTAGAATATCGTTTCACCCCATCGGGAGTGTACAATCATACGCCAGCCCTTAGTCTCGTGCAAACGGATTGGCGCGGGGCCACGAGATTCAAGGCAGTCGATTCCATTCGGGGCTGCCAAACGCATTGGAGGTGGATAAATCGTGAGTGCACGGAAGAAACTGGCTGTTGTGGCAAGCATGGCCGTATTGCTCTGCGGTGTGGCTTTGGCGGCTCCCCGGACGTTCAAAGGCGAAGACCTCCACGTCGACGGGGGGAAGCTGAAGAAGGGGGATAACAACTACACGTTGCGGGCCATTGCCGTTCCCGATCTCGAGAAGCCCGGTCTCGCCAGGCCGGATATCATGGCCGCGCTGAATGGCGTGGCGAATGTCGGGGCGACTTGCGCCATGGTAAACCTGTCCGGCTTCAGCGAATCGGGCCGTTCTATCAGCGATGAAGCGAAGGAAGTCGTTCGCAATCTGGACGGATGCGTCGACGGGCGGCACATGGGCATTGTGTGCAACGTGTTCACCAATGACGCCCCGGACGGTTACTTCTTTCGAAAGCGCGCCGCCAAGGCCGCGGCAAAGGCATTTCGCGACACGCGACGCGTGCTCTTCCTGTTCGACGGTCCCCACAGCGAAGCGGCCGTTAAGACGTTCCACCGGTACGCGCCCATGGTAGCCACCATTGCTCCCAAGGGCGGCGACATGATTTTGGCCGCGGAACCGACGCTCACCGCGAGGAAGCCCGTGGTTCTGATGAATACGATTCCCCCCGTGTTGAAAGAAGACACGCATCTGATCCTTGCGGCGGGCGAGGCCAGTTACGCCGCCCTCGACAAGGCGTGCGCGGACCCTCGCGAGTTCCAGCCATTTACCCCCGACAATTCCATCCTTTCCGAACAGGAACGCGCCGAAGGCTGGATCGCGCTGTTCGATGGAAAGACCAAGAATGGCTGGGTTGTGTTGGGCGACGACAAAGCGTGGGAAGTGCGCGACGGCGAGTTGGAACGTGTCGCCAAGGGCTCTCAAGGGCTCCGAAGCGTTGAGCGCTACGGAGATTTTATACTCCGCTGGGAATGGTGTCTTCCTGAGGGGGGCAACAACGGCGTCCATTTGCGCGCGCCGCGCGTCGCGCGCGCGTCTCGCATCGGACTTGAGTATCAGATGCTCGGGGACTATGGCAAGGAACCCGACAAGAACAGCACGGGCTCCATCTACGACGTAGTTCCGCCTACGGTGAATGCCGTGAAACCGAACGGTGAATGGAATTCCAGCGAAGTCACGCTTCAAGGCTCGCACGTTAAATATGTCCTCAACGGCGTCACCGTTCAGGATATGGATATGAACACCAATGATGAACTGCGTCCCCGGTTACGCAACGGCTTCATCGTGCTGACCGAGCATAGCAGCGTCGTGAAGTACAGGAGCATCCGGCTGAAGAAGTTGTAGTCCCATCATAAAGGGGGGCGTCATGACGGTCTGGGCGTGTATCGGTGTCGTGTTGGCCGCGGCGAATGCCAACGCGGAGATCGCGGATTTTGCGACCTTCGAAGCCTCCCAGCTTCGTTGCGTTGTGGGCAACAACAAGGCGTGGGGCGACCACCGCGCAGGATACAACGGAATCTTTCAACTGGTTGCGCCCAATGATCCTGAGTCGGCCTTCGTGCCGCTCTATGCCGGAGTCAACCTTGAGCACTACTTCGATACACGGCCCCGGTCCAGCGATGACAACGTGTTCTTCGAGCCGCGGCGCTTTCCGATGGCGTTGTACCGCTCCAGCGACCACTCCGTGGAGCTTCATCAAGACCCGACTCCCGTGTACGGCGTCGAGAGTTGGACCCGCTTCTCTGTAAGCGAGCCCTACTACATCAATGTCGAGTTTCGCGTTGTTCCACGCAGGACGGTATTTCAAGGCGGTGTCATGGGCGTGTTCTGGGCGTCGTACATCAATGCGCCCGAAAACAAGAGCATGTACTTTCTCGGGGCGGGCAGTCATCTGAAGGCTCCGCAATGGTCTCAGTTGTGCGCGCAGGCACACGGACTCAACAGTACCGTCTGCTTTGAAGGGGACGTCACGAACATTCAGTGGCCGGAGAATTCCACGCTGCTGTATGCAAGCATGTCGCCGCTGCGATATTCGACGCCGTTTTTCTATGGGCGCGTGCGGAACAAGGTCCTAATCTACATGTTCCAGCCGAACCCGTATCTTCGGTTTGCGCACTCGCCAAGCGGCGGAGGAAAGACCCCGGCGGGGGACGATACCAATCCCGCCTGGGATTTTCAGATGGTCATTCCAAACTACGAGTTGAACAAGGAATACAAACTCAACTTGTGCATTGTTTACAAGGATTGGAAAGGCCGCGACGACGTTATTCAGGAAGTGCGCAATTACATGATGAAGACTGGAAACTGAGCCGTTCGAGATCCGTGTGGGAGAGATTCCAATGCGACGCCTGCCCTTCGCGGCAGGCGTCTTTCGTGACAGCGATGAAACCCGACCGCAAAGCTCAACTACAGCCCGCCCTTAGCAGGCGAATTCGGCGCGATTTGCTCGCGTGGTACCGCGCCGAGGCGCGCGACCTTCCGTGGCGACGCACAAAAGATCCCTATGCCGTGTGGATCTCCGAGATCATGCTGCAGCAGACCCGCATCGATCAGGGGACTCCCTACTTCGAACGATTCATGAGCGCTTTCCCGACGGTCCAAGCCCTTGCGGCCGCCGCCGATGACGAGGTATTGAAGCTCTGGGAGGGTCTCGGCTACTACACACGCGCGCGCAACCTCCACCGCGCTGCGCGCATGGTTGTCGAAGATCGGCGCGGCGTTTTTCCGGATACGGCAGCGGAGTGGCAACAGTTGCCGGGCGTTGGCCGCTACACCGCCGGGGCCATCGCCAGCATTGCATTCGGAGAACGAGCGCCTGTTGTCGATGGCAACGTCATTCGCGTACTGACGCGGCTCTTCGACATTGCCGATCCCGCCGACAGCTCGGAAACACGGTCGCGTTTGTGGGATTTGGCGGGGGAACTGGTGCCGAGTGACGCCCCGGGCGATTTCAATCAGGCGATGATGGAATTGGGTGCGCGCGTGTGCACGCCCAAGCGACCTGACTGCGGTGCGTGCCCGATTCGAGAGCACTGCGAGGGCTTGCGACGGGGTGTCCAAGAAGAACGGCCTGTTCGCCGCGCAAAGAAGGCGGTTCCGCACCACGAATACGTGGTTGCTGTCGTGAAACACAACGGGCGATTTCTAATCGCAAAGCGTCCGCCTCGCGGGTTGCTGGGAGGTCTCTGGGAGTTTCCCGGAAGTCGAGTGGGCGCCAAAGAGTCCCATCAACGCGCTCTGGAAAGAATGATGCGCGACGAATTCTCCGTGGACGTGAAGACGGGTGGCCTCATCGCCAGCGTGAATCACGCATATTCCCACTTTCGCGTCACGATGAACGTCTACGCGTGCGTCGTGGTCGATGGCAAACCGGCGCCTGCGGTTCACGCCGAGATGCGGTGGGTACCCCGGGCGCATCTCTCTCGATACGCATTTCCCAAGGCAAATCTGAAGTTCCTGCCGCTGCTATGAGGCCATTTGCGCTGGCGCAACTGCGCGCCAGGGCAAATTGCTCCCGTGAAGGACGTTGAGGTTATGCCATGAGGATTTCACGCGAACACACTCTGTTTGCAGAGGCCAAAACCGCTGTTCGCCGCAAATCTCGCGTAAGCGGCAATTGCAGACTGAGTTCTTGTGTGTTCGTGAAAATTCCAGACTATGAAACAGAGCCGGAACTCGCAGTGACGGATTTGCGAAGTTCCGTTTTAAGGATCTTCCCGGTCGGCCCCATGGGCAACGAATCTACAACCTCTATGTGCCTCGGGTATTTGTACGAGGCCATTTCTTTCTTGCACCACGCGATGAGCTCGGCGGTGTCAATCTTCATGCCGTTCTTGAGGATGACAAAGGCCTTTACTTCTTCCCCGTACTCTTCGTGCGGAATGCCTACGACGGCCGCAAGCGATATCGCGGGGTGCGTCATCAGGACTTCCTCGATTTCGCGCGGATACACATTGAAGCCACCACGAATGATCATGTCCTTCGATCGGTCCACTATATAGAAATAGCCGTCTTCGTCCTTGTATCCAATGTCGCCGCTATGAAACCAGCCGCCTCGAAATGCCTCATCGTTCGCTTCGTCGTGACGGTAATAGCCTTTCATGACGTTGTGTCCGCGAATGACGATTTCTCCGCGCTCCCCGACTTGCTGTTCGCGCATGTCGTCGTCGACGATCATCATATCGACGCCCCATACGGGCAGCCCCACCGAACCCGGCTTGCGAGGCTTGTCGAGGCGATTGAAACTCGCCACGGGCGACGTCTCCGAAAGACCGTATCCCTCCAGGATCTGTGTGCCGAACTTCTCTTCGAAACGACGCAGCACCTCTACCGGCAGCGCAGCGGCGCCCGACGTACAAAGCCGCAGGGTCTGCGCAATTTTCTTAAGGTCGAATGAATTCAGGTCGGGGTGATTCAGCAATTCCCAATACATGGTGGGAACGCCCGCAAATACGGTGATCCCGTCGTCTTGGAACGAACTAAGCACTTCCCCGGCCTCAAACCGTGGATGAAGCACGAGCGTTGCCCCGGCGAGGAACCCCGCATGCATCAGACAGGAATAACCGAAGGAGTGAAACAACGGCAATACGACGAGAATGGTTTCGTCTTTGCCGAACTTCGTCATATTCCGCTGGGTCCAGCAATTGACGACGATGTTGAAATGCGAAAGCTCCGCGCCCTTGGGACGGCCGGTTGTTCCCGACGTGTAGATGATCGTGCAGGTGTCATCGGGGCGTGTAGGCACCGTTTCGAACGTGACCGGATGAGGCCCCATCAACTCCATCAATGTTGGCACCCCCGCAATCGGAGAAGCGGCCCCCGGTGTGAACGGAATGACCCACAAGTGGTCGCAGGTCGTGGCCTCTTTGAAACCCGCGTAGCCTTCTTCAAGGATACGGAGATGCTCAGTGCCCTCGAAACAGATATAGCCCACCGCTTCGGAATCCGAGAGGTGATAGGCAATCTCTCGCCGTTTCAGCAACACGTTCAGCGGCACCACGACCGCTCCGGCCTTCAGGATTCCGTAGATGACTATGGGGAAATACGGGAGGTTGGGGCAGGATACCGCGATCTTATCTCCCTTGCGCACACCCGCCGCGACAAGTCCATGCGCTACCTGATTCGACATCTCGTTAATCTGGCGGTACGTGAACCGGTACTGGCGGAACAATACGGCAGTTCTCTCGGGACGTTCTCGCGCGGTGTCTTCCAACAGAACGGACAAATTCAGCATCGTACGGTGGTGCTCCCTGCGTTGAGTCGTGCCTGGCCCGCAATTTGCCCCTGCGCAACTGAGCGCGGGTGCGAATCGCTCACGTGCAAGGCCCTAAGGTTTTGTCATGAGGTCGCTCTGAGACTTGCGGTTTCTCTGCGCTGATTTCGGAGTTCAGCCTTCAGGATCTTGCCCGTGGGCCCCATCGGCAGCGTCTTCACGATTTCCACGGTCCGCGGATACTTGTACGCGGCCATCTGTGTTCTGCTCCACTCGATGATTTCGCGCGGCGTGATCTTCGACCCAACCTGCGGGATCACGAATGCGGCAACTTCCTCGCCGTACTCGTTGTGCGGAACGCCGATAACTGCCGCCAATGAAATGTCGGGGTGCATCATCAGGACTTCTTCGATTTCACGCGGGTATACGTTGAATCCGCCGCGAATGATCATGTCCTTGATGCGATCGACGATGAAGAAGTAGCCGTCCTCATCTTTGTAGCCCACGTCGCCCGTGTGAAACCAACCGCCCTGGAATGCCTCGTCGTTCGCTTCGTCGCGTTTGTAGTACCCCTTCATCACGTTGTGCCCGCGAATGACGATTTCGCCCGGTTTCCCTACCGGCATCTCGTTCATGTCGTGATCGACCACCATCATCTCGACGCCCCATACGGGTACGCCTATTGACCCGACCTTTTGAGGTATGTCGACGCGGTTGAAGCTGGCCGTGGGCGACGTCTCGGACAGGCCATATCCTTCCAGAATCTTGATCTTGAACTTCTCCTGAAACTGGGACATCACATCGACGGGCATGGCCGCGCCCCCCGATACTCCCAGCCGCAACGTGCTCGATATCTTCTGGATGTCGAACTTGTCCAGTTCCGGATAATTCAGCAGCTCCCAATACATCGTGGGGACTCCCGCAAACAGCGTGACCCCCTCATCCTGGAAGATTCGCAGGACTTCGCCCGCATCGAAACGCGGAAGGAGAATCAGCGTCGCTCCGCCCAAAACGCACGTATTCAGGATTGATGACAAACCGAACGAGTGAAACAAGGGAAGCACGGCCAGGGAGATGTCCTCGGGAAACCCGTGTATCAGTTCCCGCGAAACCATGCAGTTCAGCAGCATGTTGGAATTCGTGAGTTCCGCGCCCTTGGGTCTTCCCGTTGTGCCCGACGTATAGATGATGACGCACGTATCGTCGGGGCGGCACTGTACCGTGTCGAAGGTGGTTGGCTGACCGCCCATGAGTTCCCACAGCGTTGGAATGCCCGGTATGGGCGATTCGCCCATCGGCGCCATCGGGATGGTCCACATGCGCTCGCACGTGCCGCTGTCCTTGAATCCCTCGTAGCCGTATTGGGCCATCGGGAGTTCGGGCGTCCCCTCGAAGCAAATGTACGCGACCGCATCCGAATCGTTCAGGTGGTAGGCAATCTCGCGCGGTCTCAGGAGTACATTCAGCGGCACAAACACAGCGCCGGCTTTGAGAATGCCAAAATACACAATCGGAAAATACGGCAGATTCGGACAGGTCAGGGCTACCTTGTCGCCCTTGCGAATCCCCGCGTTGCGCAGGCCATTGGCCACCTGATTTGCCATGTCGTCGATTTGGCGATAGGTGAACCGAAAATCGCGGAACACGATGGCCGGATGCTCCGCGCGTTCACGGGCGCTGTTTTCCAGAATTACCGCCAGGTTAAGCATAGGACTCCACTCCCTTAATCCACGTTGCATGGACAATACGCCACCGGAACCTGCTTGCAGCTAGAGTCTATCGGCCCTTCATCCTTACGGAGATTACTCCCTTTGTCAAGGGGGTACTCTTCGCGAGGGTTCTCATAGCGGCTCGACTTGAATCGATTACCGCATTATTCGTAGCGCAGGGCTTCCACAGGATCGACACTGGATGCCTTCAGAGCCGGATAGGCCCCAAAGAAGACCCCGACGGCCATACTGAAGAAAAACGACAGCAGGATCGACCAGTTAGACACGTAAACGGGAAACACCGGATACGCGGTGCGTAACGCGAAACTTCCGGCATACGCCAACGCGATCCCAACCGATCCGCCAATCGCGCTCAGCGTGACTGACTCGATGACGAACTGCAAAGCGATATCTTTCTGCGTGGCGCCGACGGCCTTGCGTACACCCACTTCGCGGGTCCGCTCGCGCACCGACACCAGCATGATGTTCATGATACCGATTCCGCCGACGAGCAAGGAAATGGACGCGATACCCGCCAGCATGACTTTCATCGCCGTGAAGATCTTGCCAAACGTGGCCAAAATGGATGTCTGGTCGGTGATGGTAAAGTCCTCGACGTAATCGTGCGCAGCCGTCAGGATTTCTCGCGCCGATTGTGTGGCTACCTTCACGTCCTCCGGGCTTGCGGCGCGCACGACAATCTGAAACAAGCGGTCTTCGCCGCCGTAGAAAAGCTGCTGGCCGCTCTTCAGCGGGATGATGACCAAATCGTCAATGTTGATGCCCAAAGTGACGCCGCGCTTCTCAAGAATGCCCACCACCGTATGCCCGGAACGGTTGATGGAGACTTTCTCATTCAAGGCATTCTTGTCGCCAAAGAGTTCTTCTTTCACCTTGGTGCCGAGAATACAGACCTTGTTGTTTTTGTCCAGGTCTTGCTGTTGCACAAAGCGGCCCACGGTTACATGGAGGTTTCGCGCAATCTCAAACGCCGGAGTGACGCCGAGGATCATGGTGTTGCGGCGGCGATCCTTGTACTGCACGGCTCCAGAACCCAGCACGACGGGTGAAACCGCTTTCATGCCGGTACCGCGGCGCTCGAGCTCCTTGGCATTCTCGTAGGAAAGCTTGCGAAAGCTGCCGGCAATGACCGGCATCATGCCCGAAGTCTCTTGTTTGCCGGGCGTAATGATCAGAATGTTGCTGCCCATGCCGGAAAACTCTTTCTCGACATAGGACTGGGCCGCTTCACCGAGCGTGATGAGCATAATCACCGACATCACGCCAATGATGACGCCCAGCATCGTCAGAGCCGAGCGCACCTTATTCTGGGCGATCGAGTCCAACGCAATGCGCAAGTATTCGATCGGGCTCATTTCTTGTCCAGGCTATCGACTACCTCAACGCGAACGCCGTCTGCCAAGTCCGCCAGCGAAACCGACGTGATAAGGGTTTCGCCTTCCTTCAGGCCTTCCAATATCTCGACGGTGTTCCAATTGCCGAGGCCGGTCTTGACTTCCCGTCGCCGGGCGCGGCCGTTCTCCACCACATACGCGGCTTCACCGCGGATGAGCGATTCCGTGGGCGCATACAGAACGCCGTCCTTCTCATCGATGAGGATAACCACGTCGGCTGACATACCCGGCAGGAATTTCTCGGCATTCTCTTCCACTTTAACGCGGATATTCAGGGTGCGGCTCAGGTCGGGGTTCATGGTCACTACCGGCGAGATGAACTCCACTGTTCCGGTGAAATCCACATCCCGATAGGCGTCGAGATTCAGGCGCACCTTCTGGCCAACTTTGATGTCCGCCGCGTTCGCTTCGTCAAATGGCGCCTCCACGTAGCTGTCATTGGGTTCCACAAGCTGCAGGAGCGGCATGCCCATCGTCACGGCCTCGCCTTTGTCCTTGAGAATCTTCGCAATGACCCCGCCAAACGGCGCTTTCACCATCGTGTTGTCGCGCGCGGCCTTCGCTACCTGAATGGCCGCTTCAAGCTGCTCGATGTTTGATTCGGCCATCTTGATTTCTTCTTGGCGGACCTGGGTCTCGCCTTGGCTGGCTTTGGCGGCGGAAGCCGCTTCCGCGGCCACTTTCAGCGCAAGCGCCGCTTTATCCAGATCGCCCTTCGATATCGCTCCGCGTTCGCTCAGCGCTTTGATGCGCTCAAAATCCACCTGAGCTTGCTTGAGCTGCGCACCGGTTTGGCCGACTTGGGTCCCCGAGACTTGCTCATAGATGCCTGCTGCCATTTTCGATTGTTCGTATCGCGACTGTCCCACACGAAGGTTGGCTTCGGCCAGCTTTACCTGGGCATCGAGCTCCGCATGGTTCAATTCGACGAGCAACTCGCCTTCCTCAACGCGGTCCCCTTCCTCGTGGGGCACGTTGATGACGGTTCCCATCGAACTTGCCGCCACCAGGGAGTCTTGCCGTGGCATGACCGTGCCCGAGGCAATGGCCGTGGCCGTTTGTTCGACCCGACCCTTTCCCAGAGTGATTGCCGTAACCTCAATCACCGGTTCTCTCGTCAGCATGTACACCAAGGGCGCCGCCAGGACGCCAAGGACAATCAGCCAACCGAGGATTTGTGGTCCCACTCGCCTTTGTTTCGCCATTCGTCTTTCACCAGATTGCCGTCGCGGAAACTCATGATGCGATGGGCGTGCTCCGCCACATCCCGTTCATGGGTCACCATGACGATTGTGTTGCCCTGTTCGTGCAATTCATGAAACAACGCGAGAATGCTCTCGCCGCTTTGCGTGTCCAGATTTCCGGTCGGCTCGTCCGCGAACAAAATCGAAGGATTGTTGACCAGCGCCCGCGCAATTGCAACGCGCTGGCGCTGACCGCCCGACAACTCGCTCGGCTTGTGAAACATGCGGTCGTCGAGTCCCACCGCCGCGAGCGCCTGCTTGGCGCGTTCGGTCCGTTCGCGTCTCGGCACTCCATCGTACAACAGTGGCAGCTCAACATTTGCCAACGCCGTGGTGCGGGCCAACAGATTGAAGTTCTGGAAGATGAACCCGATTTCGTGGTTCCGTAGTTGCGCCAGGCGGCTTTCGGGCAGGTTCGTCACCGAAACGCCATCCAGCATGTATTCACCGGAGGTTTGACGGGAAAGGCACCCCAGGATATCCATCAACGTGGTTTTTCCTGAGCCGGAAGGACCCATTACCGCCACGTACGAGGCGCGTTGAATGTCGAACGAAACCCCCCGCAAAGCATGGACGATCGTCTCTCCCATGACATATTGCTTGGTGAGGTCCCGGACCTGAATCAGGGCATCTGTTTGTTCCACACTACTCATTGCATCGACTTGACTTGCGAGCGGACACCTTTTCAATTCGTACTCTGTTGAGCCACAACTCCGTTCCTTGCCCCTTAACGCACCGGCTTCTCTACGAGACGACATCCCCAGGATTCGATTCACTCGGGGGCTGGTACGGTAAGGAGGGACCGCTGGCTCCTCTGGGTCGACGTTCAAAGTCCGGACGCCAACACGGGAATATACCTTTATTCGCGCGCCGGGTGCAATTGCCTACGTTAGACTCGCGCGGAATACCCTCGGTTTTGGCTGAGGCAGACCCCTTTCCCCTATGGCAACAGGGGTGAATAGGGCCGCAAAGGTTACTCTTCCGGAGGCGCGGGCGGCCGGATACTGCGCACGAAGCTCACCGGCTTCACGGGGGCGGGCGCTTCCATTTCCACGCCCAGCCGCTGCATCAGCGTGCCTTCCGCCAACTCCAGGTCAGTGAGCGCCTTCTCGAAGTCGATGATCGACTGGACTTCCTGCACCTGCGCGGTCGCCAAGTCTTCCTGGACGCGCAACACTTCAAAGCTCGTGGTCACACCCAGCTTCAGGCGCTTTTCTTCGGCATCGACGTTTGTTTCCTGGAGGGCGCGCGCTTGGCGGCTGCTCTCGACGAGGATACGGCTGGTGCCGGCGTTCCGGACCGCGTTTCTTACGTTCAAGGTCAAGTCGGCCATCGTCTTCTTCAGACGTTCTTCAGCCTGCCGCTTGGACTGATTGGCTTTTTCAAACGCGCCGCGTCCGCTTCGATTCGTGATAGGCACTGAACCAGTCAACGACAGGCTATAGCTGTTGTCGTCGCGCTCCGTCACGCCTTGGAAAACCGTCTTGGCTTCGGCTCCGCGCGCGCCCTGAAACACGCTGCCCGAGATGTCCAGCTGCGGCAACATGTCGTTGGCCGCGCGGAGACGCTCGATCGTGGCACTGTCAATTTCAAGATTGGCCGATTTCATCTCAGGACGATTCTCCAGCGCGGTCTTGACGCTGACCGTCTCGTCCAGGGAGAGTTCTTCGGCTTCCGGCCGGTCCGTCGGCACGATTTGCTTGGCCGAGAAATTCTCGTCGTCGCGCATATCCAGGAGAAGTTTCAGGCGGTCTTCCGCAGCAAGGACCTGGGCGCGGGCCGAAATGACGTCGCCCGTCCGCTGAGCAACGCTGGCCTTCGCCTGGACGACTTCCAAGGCGGCCCCGGTGCCAATCTCAAGCCTGCGCTGATTGACTTCCAGCAGACGCTCGGCATTGGCCAACGACTGCTGCCGCACTTTCGCCTGCTCATGAGCGCCCACGAGATCCCAGTATGCCTTGACCACTTCCGCGGTCGTGTTCATGACTTGCTGCTCGAACTGGGTTTCGGCGACCTTTCGATTGTTCTTCGCGATACGGACACGCGCAAGGTTCGCCTTCTTGCCCCGGCCTTTCAGCAAAGGCTGTGTCACCGATAGCGTGAGCCCGCCGCTGTATTCCGATACGAAATTGTTGTAGGTGGACTGCTCGTCGGAAATTTCAAAACTAAGCTCGTACTTCGTGCCCCAGGGGATCTTTCCCTGCAACGAAGCTTGCGCTTGGTCCATGTCGTTCTCGATGACGTACGTGGTGTCATTGCCGCCCGTGAACCGGCTGATTCCCTGCTTAAAGAGACTGCCAATCGCGCTCAGTATGCGAATGCCGGAGACAAGTCCGCTGAGTTGGCCGTTGTTGTTATTGTTGCCAAATAGGTTTCCCAGCCCGCTGCCACCCAGCCCGCTGCCGCCCAGCCCGCTGAGCAGGCTGCTTCCTCCCAGACCGCTGAGCAGGCTGTTGCCGCCAAGTCCGCCCAGACCGCCGCCGGTGAAGCTCTGAATCTGTGACGACGCCGTGCTTTCCGAGTGGGAGGTCGACAAGGAGGATTTCAGAATGGGGTCGAATTCTCCCTTGGCCGCCATAATATCGCCATCGGCTTTAAGGGCTTCATACGATGTGACGATGATGTCGCGATTCGACTTCAACGCCGTGTCGACACATTGCTGCAACGACATCTCCACCTTCTCCCGCGAGGGTTGGGTGTCGAGTTCTTTGTACAACGTATCGAGCGAAATGGCGTTCAGATCAATCGTGCCGCCAGGAGTCTTGATGGTGCCGGCCTTGATTTCCTGCTCTGGTGATGTTGCAAGCGGCTCATCCGCCGCAGCCACGCGACCCTGAGACATGCTGCGCGTGGTCCAATCATTGACGGTGCGGGCGCGCTTGGCCGGAGCGTCGCCTTCCGTGAGGTTCTCCGCCTCCGTCGCTGTCGGCGCTTCCGCTACCGTGGTGGAGTCGCTCTTTGTTTGCTCCGGTTCAAGCGCGGGCAACAGCGCCTCAGGCGGAACGTTTTCCGGTGACTCGACGGCAGGCGCTTCCGCCTTTGCTTCTACAGGTTTGGCAGCAGGGGCTGGTTGTTGTTCTTGAGGAGACGACGACTGCTTGCCTTTGGCGTTCCAATGATTGACAGACAATGGCGCGTCATCGCCAAAGGAGGGACCGGCAATACCCAGTCCTGCCATGCCAACCAACGCCAAGGTCCACGCCGACCGGCGCATGCGATACATAATCTCCTCCCTACGAAACGTTTGGCGGCTCACATGGTGGTCTGCCATGTTGCGGAAATTGCGTCCGCATGTCGCCAGGAATAAACCCCACTGTGGGTATGAGGGCCACGCCGAACGACATTGCGGCCCCCGTTGATACTGCTT
The DNA here is from genome assembly GCA_019695095.1 of Candidatus Hydrogenedentota bacterium. Taxonomy (NCBI): domain Bacteria; kingdom Pseudomonadati; phylum Candidatus Hydrogenedentota; species Candidatus Hydrogenedentota bacterium. Next base: position 3,743 of record JAIBAQ010000076.1, on the reverse strand, counting down.
GAACCGTACGTAGTCTACGATACCGGAAGAGGGCAGTCAACACGAATAAGACCGTCCCCGCTCGGTTTGGGTTTCCCCAATCTCTATACAATCGATAGTGAATTTCGTGACGTGCATCAAGATCTGGGGGTATTTGCGGTTAGCAGCAGAAATCGTCTCAAATGTGTACACTGTCTAAGCCGCAATTTGCACCGGCGCGAATGAGCGCCGACACAAATTGCTCACGTGCGAGACTTGGAGGTTATGCCATGAGGATTTCTCGCGAACGCACTCTGTTTTCGGGAAACCACCTCGTCTTGCGCCATAGGTCACGAAAAAGCACTGGTACGAGAGAGGTTCAAGTGTATTTGTGAGAAATCCGGGCCACGAAGGCTGAGGTCGACACAAACGTCGAGTGAGGACATCCATGGCTATACGCGTATCGTTCGGCTCGGGAAAAGGCAGTGCGGGCTGTCTGGCCCTGTTTGGTTTGCCATTTGCAGGCGTCGGCGTGGTCATGGCCTGGGTGATGCTCTCCACCGTAGTCACGTGGCAGTCCATGCGCTCATGGGTGGAGGTTCCCGCCAAAATCGAAGCCGCCGAACTGGAGGAAGATAGCGGCAGCGACAGCACCACCTACCGTTGCACGGCCCGCTACTCGTATGAGTATGGAGGAAGGGGCTTCATTGGGACCCGCGTCGCCATCGGGAGCGGGTCGGACAACATCGGCTCTTACCAGCAAGACGTCTACAGCAAACTTGTGCAATACCGCGACTCGGGGCAGGACTTCCGTTGCTTCGTGAATCCCAACGAACCGTCCGAGGCGATCCTCTTTCGAGACCTTCGCTGGGGCATGCTCCTCTTTCATTCCGTATTCGTTGTCGCGTTCGGCGGAGTGGGGTGGGGACTCATTTTCGGCGCATTCTGGTCCATGCGCAGGATGCGCGAGTCGAACCGCCTCCGCAACGAGCACCCCGAGTCGCCGTGGCAGTGGAACCCCGATTGGGCGACAGGTGTCATACGTTCTCAGAATATGACCCAGATGGTGGCTGCCGTGGCATTCGCCACGTTGTGGAACGTCATAACCGTTCCGATCAGCGTCATTGTCGTGTCGCAGGCTCTCGAGCCTAATTCCGAACGCGCCGCTTTGCTTGTGCTCATCTTCCCCGCCGTGGGTCTTGGACTCGCCTACTGGGCAATCTATACCGTGCTTCAATGGCGCAAGTACGGCAGTTCCATCTTCCGAATGGCGGAGAACCCCGGAGTCATCGGAGGAAAACTCAGCGGCGTCGTCGAGGTCGGACGGAAAGTGCGTCCCGACGACGGCTTTCACGTGACTCTGAATTGTATCAATCGCGTCACGACAGGTTCCGGCAAGAACCGAAGCACCCGGGAACACATCCTATGGCAAAACGATAGAGTTATGGCGCGCGAGTTGACAGAGCGTGACCCGACTCGAACGTCTATCCCTGTGGCGTTCGGGATTCCCTACACTTGCCGCGAGACCGACGGCTCCGATTCCGACAACCAGATTCTGTGGCGGCTTGAAGTGAAAGCGGCAACACCCGGGGTGGACTACGGAGTCCGCTTCGAGGTGCCCGTGTTCAAGACCAAGGCAAGCCGATCCGATTTCGTGCTCGATGAGAAGCCATTGGAGCCCTATCTCGCCGAAGCGGACCCCGTCCGCGACGCGCAGAGTCTAGGCCTTCGAGTGACACCCCTCGGCTCGGATGGGGTGCGCATCGAAGTGCCCGCGCCCCGCAACGTGAAACTCGCGCTTGGAACGTCGCTGTTCCTTGTCATCTGGACGGGCGTTCTCGTGGCCCTGGTCGAATTCGGCGCGCCCCGCGTGTTTCCCATCATCGTTGGCATCATCGAGTTCTTCCTGTTTTGGCACGTCCTCGACCTTTGGGTCGCGTCCAGCCGAATCGAAGCGCGCGCCGGCACGCTTGAGTTCGCCAGCGGGTGGTTCGGAGGCAAACTGCAGGCCCTTACCGCCAACGAAATCGCCAGCATCGAGCCTGCACAAGACGTCCAAGTCGGCGACAAGATCTACTACTCAATCAAACTGACCACGTCAGCACGAAAAACGTTTGTCCTGGCGAAACGCATCGGTGGCATGCACGAAACGCAGGCACTTGTGGATATGCTCAACAAGGCAGTTCGTGGCGACCAGATCGCGAACTCATAGATTCGGCACGCCTACTGTGAGCATGACGCACTCCGCGTACATGCACTTTTACCCACAGACTCACCGTAACCGCTCGATTGTGCGTCGTGGGGCAATGCGCTACTCTCATGAGGCGATGCACCAATTCGCACGGGTGAGAGTCTAAGGGTGAAAACGCAACGGGGGTTCTTGCCAATAATGTGAGGCAAGTCCTTCAAGGTCGCATTAGTGTGGGAGACACAGAAATGGAAGCCTCACAGCAGTCGCATTCTAAACAGAGCACAACACGGCGCGATTTTCTGAAGACTTCGACGGTGCTGGCGTCGGCGGTCGCCGCGAGCACGATGCGCAGCAGCGTGTATGCCGCGGGCAACGACACAATCCGCGTCGGGATGATTGGCTGCGGCGGCCGTTGTACCGGGGCTGCCGTGGAGGCGCTGAGGGCCGATCCCGGCGCGAAACTGGTTGCGATGTGCGACATCCTCATGGACCGCGTCCAAACCAAGCGCGAGCGGCTGAAGGCGCAGATGAAAGGCCAAGTCGCCGTTGACGACGACCACTGCTTCGCGGGATTCGACGCGTACAAGCAGGTCATCGAAGCGTCCGACGTCGTCCTCATCGCCAACGCGGCAAAGTTCCACCCCTTCCACGCGATGGCGGCGCTCCAGGCGGGCAAGCACGTCTTCGTCGAGAAACCCCACGGAATTGACCCCGCCGGCATCAAACTTCTCCAGCGCGCCGTCGAGGTGGCAAAAGAGAAGAATTTGTGCCTCGCGTCCGGGCTGCAAAGCAGGCATCACCTGGGCTACATCGAAACCGTCAACCGAATCCACGACGGCGCGATCGGCGAGATCGTCAGCATCGAAGAGAACTTCCTGCGCGAACCCTACGTCGTCGTCGACCGCCAGGAAGGGTTGAACGAAATCCAATGGCAATGCAGCACGCAGTACCATTTCCGCTGGCTATCGGGTGACGACGTGCCGCAGTCACTCGTGCACAACCTCGACCGTTCCAGTTGGGTTATGCACGACGCCGCGCCGGTCAAGTGCCACGGCCTTGGCGGCCGTTCCACGATGACCGAACCCATCTACGGCGATGTGTTCGACCATCATTCCATTGTCTACGAATTCGAAAACGGCGTTCGCATCTACGCCTTCTGCCGGACCACCAAGGGTTGCTTCAACGACAATTCCAGCATCATCTACGGCACCAAGGGCAAGGCGTCCATTCTAGAAAGCCAGATCTGGGGCGAGAACGCCTGGAAGTGGACTGACCAGTGCGATCCCTACCAGATCGAACACGATAAACTCTTTGCGGCCATCCGTTCCGGCGAACCCGTGAACAACGGCGAGTACATGGCCCGTAGCACGATGATCGGCATCATGGGCCAGATCTCCTGCTATACCGGACAAGAGATCACGTGGGAGAAGATCAACAGCTCCGACTTCAATTTCGGACCCAAACCCGAAGACTGCCACGACGACATGGAACCGCCCGTGCTGCCCGGACCCGATGGAAGCTATCCCACGCTAAAGCCGGGACTGACGCGCTTGCTGGAAGCATAGCGCCGGCGAGGTCGGTGCACACGGATCGC
>JAIBAQ010000075.1 GCA_019695095.1 Candidatus Hydrogenedentota bacterium | reverse complement strand
CTTCTGCGTGCTTCCCGGCCTGACTCAATGCGGTCACGATCGAATCGGGATTGCGAACGGGGAGCTTGTCTCTCCACAACTTCATGGCCTCATCCACGCGCCCGCACGCTACAAGCGCCGGGAGGAGGAACACGAGACCGTCATCATTAATCGGCTGTTTCAGAACGGCTTCGACGTCAGCAATTGCTTTGTCAGTGTCGCCAGCCTGGGCATACAGTTGAGCACGAATAGTCTGCTGCCAAAAGTCGCCTTCGTTAATACTGCTTGAGTCCAAAATTTTGCGCGCTTCCTCCTTTCGACCTGCTTGAATGTAGACACGCGCCATTTGCTGCCAAGCCATACGAGCTGGGACGTTGCCTTGGGGTAACGTCGCGTAGAACTTCTCAAGCAGAGGAAGGGATTGAGCCGGATCCTGTTGACTGCTGATGAGTTGATCCAGCACGTTAATGTTCTCCGGTCTGCCGGGGAACTTCTCCAACATCTTCACCAGAAGTTCCTGTGCTCGGCCATGATCTTCAATACCTTCGTAGGCCCATATCATCGATTGGTAGGCATTGGGCGATTCAGCAGCAAGCACCTTCTCTTCAAGACGTTTGGCCATGAGAATCGTGCCGAGATAGTCGCGGAAGCCTTGTGGCGTACCGCCCCCTCTCGAGCTGCCAATGAGGGACTTCTCGGCTAGACTCTCCACAAGATCGATCTCACCATGCATGAGCAGGGCTCCAAAGTTGTTGTATTCGCCATATTGCGCCAGCCTCTCTCCGTCCACCTTGACAATTTCAATCAGTTCATCCCAATAGCCCCAATGCTGCAGAAAATGGGGATAGTACTGCATGGCTGCGTTGTCGCCGCGCGTTTTGTACGCTTCCTGCAAGGCGTCGTGGGCCCACGCGGTGTCACCGGCGCGTGCGGTAGCGTCTGCGAAACCAGCCTTTGCCAGAAGGCGTTTGTCTTCGGGAATCTGAGCCAGGATTTCGTCGCGCAGTTTGATCGCATCACATTGGAATCTGCCGTAGTTTGTAAGCGACTGCATGGCTTGCTGGATCTGCGAGAATCCAGGGTTCTTCACCATCCAGACTTTCAGCGGTTCCATGATTGCGTCGAGCTTTCCCTTCTCGGCCAGGCGCTGTGCGCAACGTATGGTTGGGTACCAGTTGTCCGACGTTGATGTGGAGAGCTTTGAGAATGCTGAAATCAGCTCGTCTTCACTCATCTGCTCGCCAAGCATCTCCACATAGATCTGCATCAATTCGGGGTTGTCTGGATGCGCAGCCATGAGTGGCGTGAGAATTTCGCGGATCTTCTTGGGATTCGAATGGTAGCGATACAGGTGCTGGCGCGCTACTTCGATCATGGCAGGCTGGTCCTTAGTGAGGATTTCCTTCTCGAAGAACTCGGCCATTTGAGGAGATTTCTGCGCTGCCTCCGAAAGACTGTAGCCAATCTGGCGTATGACATTCTCGTCGTTCTTGGCCACAGTGAAGGCCTCGTTGGCGTATTCCTTTGCTTCATCAAGCATGTTGTTGTCTATGAGCCTGCGCAAGACATCCGACATTGCGTAGAGGTTGTTCCTGGTATCCACCTCGCGCTTGAACGTCTCGAACGCCTTCTTGCGGTCGCCCTTCTTCAGGTACAGTGTCGCGAGACGGTTCCAGTCCAATGACCCTTGCGCGGCCATCTGGTTCTCCATCAGCGAAATGGCGCGGTCATAGTCCTGTTGAGCCTCGGCCACATTGATTATCTCGCTGATGACCCCTTGACCGGGACGCGCTGCGTTGATTTCTTCCAACAGTTTCATCGCGTCGTCATATCGTTTCTCGCTCTTGGCGATGGCCGCCAGCAGCCCCTTGGCCATCATGCTCGTCACATTTGCCTGCGCCGCCTTTGCCACTTCTTCCTTAAGCTCGGGCAGCCGATCCAGGCTGCCGTAAAACTCTACAACTTGTGTCATCACGTGAAAATTGATGAATTGATCCAGTTGACTATCCGCACGGCTGAGAATCTCTTTGTATACGCGAATTGATTCTTCAGACTTCCCACCTTTCCGGTAGGCTTCCGCGAGCGCCATGCGCAGATGGCCCGCATTCGGGTCCGATTTGAGAATGCGCTCGTACAATGCCGCGGCCTGATCGAAGGCCTGGTCATTCAACTGTTGCTGAGCCAATTCCTGCAGGCGGCGCGTATCCGTCGTTCGTTGAGCCATTTCGTTATCGAGCGTTGCGAGTTGCTTATCCTTCCCAGCTTGCCGATAGGTCTCCCGCACTTGCCAGGACACAGTGAAGTAGAGGGATGGCTGCGTGCGAAGCAGCTCTTCGTAGATCTTGATTGCCTCGTCGTGCCGTTGATGGTTGGACAAGAATTGAGCAAGCTCCATCTTCGTTTGGGGAGAATTGGGACGTCGCGCGCAGAGGTCCTTGTACAGATCGATGGCTTCTTGTTGACGGCCGCTCTGGTCGTACAGGGCGATCAGGCATTCGCGCAACTTCTGCGAATCCGGCTGCTGCTTGAGCCTCTCCTCAAATTCTGCCGTCAACTTCGGTACTTGTTGGGCCTGCTGGTAGGCGTTAAGCAACATTGAGAAAGCCGGATCGTTTTGACCGGGCATTCCGCGTCCGAAGGGCATACCGTAGCTCCTCATTGCAAGCGGATTCCGTTGTGCGTTTTCCCATGCACGGCGCGCAACTGCAATGGCCTTATCTGCCTCGTGGTTTCCGATATAGGCCTGAACCAGGTTCTGGAGTACCCCGATGTTGGGATTCGGCATCTGTGCTTGTTCTTCCAGTATCGGCACCAGAAGGTCCATACGCTTCTGCCGACGAAGCTTCTCCATGAGCGGATACAGGTCACCCATGTTGCTCATGGCACTTGCCGCAGACTTCTGGTTCAGACGTTCCCGGTAGAGTTGAACAGCCTGCTCAAGGTTGTCTTGGAGCACGGCGATATTGAACCGAGCCTGAGAAATAGACGAGGCCATTGACGGGTTACGAGCCTCAATCTCCTTGTAAAGGGCGAGCATGCCGTCGTAATCGCTGGCAGCGTCCATGAAGTACAGGGTGCACTGGGCGATGTCATTGTTGTCCGGTTCGGCTTCGTGCAAGCGTTTGACAAAGGCAAGGCCCTCGTCGAACTTCGATGCACGGTCCAAAGTGCTCAAGTACAGACTGACAATTGTCCAGGCCTGTGCCTTCTCTTCCGGCGTCCCGGCATTGAACCACTTGTCCGCTTCGGTCTTCAGCCGGTCAAGCACCGGTTGCAGATCGGCAAGGTTTACCGTCATTTGTTGAAGCTGTTGCAGCGCCTGAGCTCGCGTGTAGTCATAGAAAGGTCCACCGTATGATTGGGGCATACTGCCTCCCTGGCGCGCCCCGGGGTATGCCTGTGGAACATAGAGGGAGGCGCCTGATGCTCTACTCCGCATCGCGGGTTGTTGGGGAGGCGCCGGGGCGAAGATAATGTCCTCATACACGGCCTTGGCTTCCGCCACCTGTCCCCGCTGCTGATAGTTCTGGGCCAACTGCATGCGGTAGTTCTGCGCGTTCTGCGGATTGATCTCGGTAGCGCGCGCAAGCAATTCCTTCACTTTTGCCACGTCGCCGGATTCCGCGTACGATTGGGCGAGAGCCACGATCACTTGCTCGTTGTCAGCGTATTGCTTTAACAGAGACTCGCCATACTCAAGCGACTTGGCATTATCACCGCGCAGACGATAGAGACGGAACATTCCCAGTTCGGCGCCGATCTTATTGGCCGGGTCGCGCTCCATCATTGCCTGGTATTCGCGCTCCATTGCGTCGTACTGCTTTGTGGCGGTATAGAGCGAGAGCAATCTCCAACGAAGATCGGCATTGTCCGGCTGCTGTTGCAGCACTGCCTGTCCAAGCGCAATCGCTTCCTCGTTCTTTCCGAGTTGCTGATACAGCTCGAACAGGTCTTGCTTCACGCGGAAGTTCCCGGGCATTTCCTCCATGCGCTTCTTGAAGCGTTCGACAATGGGTTCCAAGTTCTCCGTGCGACGGGCCGTTTCCACGAGCATGGAAAGGATCTGTGGGCGATAGTACTGCAGCGAGCCATAGGGAAGACCCTGCGGATAAGGCCCTCCAACGTACCCCTGCGGGTACGGTCTTCCGCGGCCTACGCGCATCGAAGGCGGATACGTCATTGGCGCAGGAGTCGGGGAACTTGACGCCGCTGGCGTAGGTTGCGAATCGTCCGCCAGTTGCGAAGCCTCCAATAGATCGATCAGTTCCTTAATCGCTTCGTCGACCTTGTCGAACTGCGTAAGGTTTTGCGCGTATTCAATCCGCAGACTGTAGTCGGTGGGATCCAATTCGATGGCCTTGCGGCGCGCGGCAAAGGACTCCTCCACTTGTCCCCAATTCGACAAGGTGCGGGCAAGCAACTTGTACGCATTGGCATCCTTAGGATTCTCCGATGTGATGCGATCCCACGATTCTTTCGCCTTCTCGTAGTTGCCAAGCTGGGCATATGCGGCACCGAGCCGTTCCCAATCGCTCATGGACGGCTTGCCCGACATAGCCATAAGTTGTTCCGAAACGCTCACGACTTTGTCCAGCTTTCCCGCGTCATAGGATGCGGTCAGCATAAGCCGCAACACGGCCGCTTTGTCTTCGACCGAGGCGGAGGCGGATTCGTAGACTTCGATGGGCTTAGCCACTTCGCCCGTGGCGCGATAGATTGCCGCCAACTCCTGGTAGGCCGAGATATCCTTGGGCGCCTGCCGCACACGCTCCTTGAATTCCTGAATGAGTTCCGGCGCGCGCTGCTGTTGCTGATAGACGTTGGCGAGGCGGGCCACCGCGTCAACCCGTTCCGCGTCGGAAGGGGACACTTCCATCATCTTCCTGAACGCATCTCGCGCCTCTCCGAGACGTTGGAGAGAAGTGAGCGCATCCCCGTATTGCGCATACAACCGAGGGTCGTCGGCTTTGAGACGTATGGCATTGCGCATCTGCTGCAACGCTTCGTCCGGCCGCTGAAATTGGAGATAGGTTTGCGCCAGCATGGTGCGAACTTCCACATCGTCCGGGGCCAGCTCGGCGGCGCGCTGCGCGGCGGCAACGGCGTCATCTTTACGGTTGGCCTGCATATACAGGTGGACAAGGGCGCGACAGTACTGGCCAACGCGCGTGGCGTCGATAGCAATGAGTTTCTCGTAGGCCGCGATGGCCTTGTCGATCAGACGCATTTGCGAATAGGATTCCGCGAGCTCCTGCCAATGCGCAGGGACATCGGGTTCCAACTGCGTGCACTGTTCGTACAATTCGACCATGCGCTGCCGGTTTCCGAGCCGCTCGTACAGATGCGCGAGCCGTAGTTTGGGCATGGTTTGGTCCGGACTCTTGGCCGCTTCGTCTTCCCACTCCTTCTGCTTGGCTTCCAATTCCCCGGTTGCGGCGTAAACGTCGATCATCCCGCGCTCGCCCAAGCTGTGGTGATACTCGTTTTCGGTCTGCCCGGCAAGCGCGCTGAATTGCGCGAGGGCATCTGGATATGCCTTTCGGCTCATGCACAGTCGCGCAAAAGCCGCGCGGTGTTCATATGCCTTCGGATCGAGCTCAATCGCCTTCGCATACAATTCCGATGCTTCGGTCTCAAGCTTGTTAGAGGCCAATACCGAGGCGACTTCGGCGTAGTCCGATGCCGTGCTTTCAGGCGTCAAGACCGACTTCCATAGCGCCACCGCTTCTTCCGACTTCCCGGCCGTGTACTTCAAATCCGCCAATCGGAACACCCATTCCCGATCGCGCTTTGCGGCTATGGCCGTCTCGTATTCGGGAATTGCGTCCACCGGGAATTCGTATTGTTCAAACCAACTGGCCACTAGGGCATGATCTTCCGGCTTCGCGTCGGCCTTCAGTACACGCCTCCAGGTCGCTTTCGCAGTCTCTGCATCCCCCGCGACGAGGAACGTCTCGCCGAGACGCCGAATATAGTCAGGCTCGGCCGGGATCGATTCGATGAGTTTCTCGTACATAGCGCGTTGCTTATCCGGCGCGTCCATGCGCGCGTAAAGCGCTATCAGGCGTTCGCACGTGGGAATGTGACCGGGCGCGCGTTCGAGCACGCGTTGCAGTACAGCCTCTGCTTCCGGCAACTTTCCACGGCGCGTGAACGTCTCGGCGAGCAGATCGGGAAAATCGAGGTTCGAAGGCATAGCGGCAATCTGCGCCTCCAAATACTTCTCCAGCCCTTCCAGATCCCCCATGCGCTCATAGACACCCACCAGCCGTTCCTTGACGTCTTCGAACAACCAATTCCCGGGAGCCGCCAGCCCTAGAGCCTTCTCGTATGCGGCAATGGCGTCGGGGTACGTGGCCGCGCGCTCGTGGTCTTCACCGATGGCCCGCCATGCCCGGCATTGCAGGTAAGGGTTGTTCGAGCTGCGGTCCAGCAGGGATTTCCAGGCGCCAATCGCTTCCGGCCACATGAGATTGTCTTCGTATATAGCTGCCAGTTCCTCGTAGGCAAATGGATCGTCCGGCGCTATCTCGACCAGCTTCTGCCACGCCGCGATAGCTTCGTCGCGCTTGCCCAGACGCATCAGCACGCCGCCGAGCGTTCTGCATACCTGAGCCCGCTTCGTCGCGTCGGTCAGTCCGTCGCGTGCAGCGCTTAACAACTCCACGGCCCGATCGAATTTGTTGGTGTCGACATAGAGCGAACCTAGCAACGCCTGGAATTCGGGCGCCGGTGCGCCCAGCGCCGCCGCTTCCTCCATCGCCTGGAGGGCCTCCTGCATCTTGAACTGCCTCTGATACACACGTCCGAGCAAGATGAGCGCGGCGGCTTTTGTTTCCGGCGCTTCCGTTTCTTTCTTAAGGGCAGCTATCCAAGCGTCGACTCCGTCGAAAGTCAGGTAACTCTCGTACACGCGCGCGAACGCCTGATCCTGCACCGGATTCTGGTGCAGTGACGCCAAATAGCGGTCGCGAATCTGCTGGTTCTGCGGGTCAAGTTGTGGACCGGTTTGCCCCAGGGCCGCCAGCGTGAAGGTTGCGGCAACGGCGAACGCCACCATCTTTCTTACCTCCCGGTTTCGAAACGCATGTCGATAGATTCCGAAACGATTCGCACGGTTGTTCACGTGAAGTGACCTTTATCCATAGCGTTGTGGACTCTTGAAAACACGCCATCCCGCCAGATCGAGACGGCGAACCGCGACATCGATTACAAACAGAAGCACGGCGACCAGCAGGAGCCACGGCCATAACCGTTGCCGAACAAAGACGAATTCATCGGGTCCCACTGCAAAGAGATCCTCCACGGCCGGATTGAACGTGCCGCCGCCAACAGTTGCCAGCTCCTTCAGGAACGGCTCGTTGGTGCCCAGGTGCCTGTATTCGGGCTTGTAGGACACCGTGATACCGCGCGTGAAATCGGAGTACGTCTGCATGCCGGGGACATCACCCCCCGATTCATAGACAGCCTGCGCTTGGCGAATCTTGAAGAGATAGCTGCCTACGGTCCGTATGGGCGTTGTGGCTTCGTAGCGGCCTGGTCCCGATTGTTCGAACGTAAGGGCAGAAATACCCAAAGACGGATCGATCAACTGCGCAGACGTGGACAATCCATTCACGAAATTGCCGTTTTCGTCGATGTTGTCGACGGCGATGTGTCCCTCGTTTCCGCGTAAGGTAATGGACGTCTCTGTTCCCTTGCTGTCGCTCAGCCGCATGGCATCACGCACAACCTGCGACCAGAATTTTCCGTATCCCGGCCACGACAGCCAATCGGAGGCCCAACGGCTCTTTGCGTCCGACGTGAACGCCACCGACTTGCCTAGCCCGAATTGCCATTTCACCAGCAAGGGATCGCCGCGCTCGGAAGCGAGGAGCACTTTGGCCGTCGACTTGGGCGCCGTGACAACGTAGCCGAACAGAAATGGGGAGGTCTGCCAATCAATCCCCTGCACGATCGGATCGTGCTTGAACAGTTGTGCGAGGAAAGGTTCCTCAATTAACGACGATTTTGACGCGCTCATCGTTTCTTTACTGAAAATCTGCGGTATGTCGTAGGGATCGGCCGTAAAGTAATAGCGGCCCTTGCCCAAATTGGCCAAATCCTGCAGCAAGACCGTGTCGGCGCCTTCGCCAACGGCAACGGTGGAGACGGTAATCCGGTCGCCTTGCATTTGCGAGACGATCCCCTGAAAATCGCCCGGCTCTGAAATACCATCGGTCAGCAAAATGACGTGCTTAAACTGTGTGGGCACGTGCGACAGCGCGGCGTGCGCCTCAACCATCGCGGGATAAATGCTTGTTCCGCCTGCGGCTTCGATGGTAGAGATTGCCTGGATCACGCTTTGTTGATTCTGTCCTGCCTGAAGATCGACGACCCATGTCGGCTCGCTGTCAAATGCGATGACGCCCACGGCATCCCTTGGACCCAGCAGTTCCGTCGCGGCAATGGCCGCTTCTTTCGCCAGTTCCATCTTCTCGCCACCCATGCTTCCGGAGTGGTCGATGACTAGCATCATTGCAAGGCTGGGCGTATCCTTCTTCTTTTCGGAGCGCATGCGGACCGGCAACGCATCTTCAATGGCCGTGCGGTAGTAGCCGCCCAGCGCGAAGGACTCTTCTCCGCCGATCATGATGAACCCGCCGCCGAGGTCTTCGATATACGAGCGAAGCAGATTCATTTGCTGCACGGATACATCGGTGGCAGGTACGTCCGACATGAGCACCGCATCGAATGCAGCCAGCTCGTCCAACGTTGCAGGCATACCCTTGCCTTCACGAACCTCTACTGAAATGTCTTCAGCTTCCAATGCGCGCGCCAGGTAACGGGCGTCCTGCTCATGCTTCTCCAGGAGCAGCACGCGCGGCTTCCCTTCAACGGATACGATCCCCCCCGCGACGTTGTTGTCCGCGAAGAAGTCCGAGGCGGCGGAAACGTGCAGCTCGTACTTCGTGAGTCCTTCCGCGGGGTTCGTTTCGTCGAATGACAGTGCGTTTGCACCCGCCTTCAGAGAAATGGCCTTCTCCTGCACTTTGAATCCGTTGCGATACAAAACGAAAGACGCATCGGTGTCTCTCGTGGCATGTACTGTTGCCGAGACGGAAAACGATTGTCCGCGCTTCACTTCCGCCGGAACGTTCAGATCCTCCAACAGGACTTCGTCTCGCGTCTCCACCGCATAGGGAATCGAATAGAGGCGAATCCCATGATTCGCGCAACGTTTGGCGGCAGCCATCGCATCACCCACAGTCTCGTTGCCGTCCGTGAGAATGGCGATTCGATTGATCGTATCCGCGGGCATGATCTCGCGAGCGCGCTGCAACGCCAGTTCAATGGAGGTGTCCGCCGCATCCGTGGGCTTCTTTAGAATCTCCGGAAACTGGGGCCTCGCGGTAACAGGAACCACCGTGTCGATTCCGGAGGCGAATGTGATCAGACCTGCGCGGCCAGGATTCGTCGCGTGGGTCTGCACCTTCGCAAACAGGTTTTTCGTCTGCTCAATCGCGGTCTGTGGCGTACTGTCAGACAGGTCCGCAAGCACAAGTACCGAGACGCGGGTGCTCTTCGTGCCCAGCAACGAGTTTGCGAGCGCCAATACGAGCAACAGAATTACGAATGCGCGCACGGCCGTTGACAACGCCAGTTGCGCGCGCGGGCTGTCAAGCAGCGTGCGGCGAAGCACCAGCAAGGCAGCCGGAATGGCCACCAGCGCAATTAAGAAAAGGGGAGTTTCAAACTCGAATCGCATGGCCCCCTACTCCACGATCCGGCGGTGGAACAACCACCATTCCGCGCACACGACACCGAGCGCCAAGGTCGCCAGGGCCAGCCACGGATCGACACCAAGCCGCAGTCCTCGAGCGATTTCTGGGATTGGTTTCGTGCTGGTCACCGGCAGCGTACTCGCGGGCGCAATGTGTGTTTCGCGCCGGCTGTTCACATTGGCGGCGAAGAGCGGGAATTGTTCATGGCCTGCGGTTTCGCCCGAATAAACGCCGGCACTCATCACCGGCGTTAGGGAACGTTCGCTGAAGACTTTGCTCTCTTCAGCCCCGGAGGGTGGAACAATTCGCGCTATTGGCTCCGAAGCGTGATGACCCTGGCGTTGTTGGTACGCTTCAACTGCGTTGGCCGTGAGTATGCTTCCGATCTCCGGCGATTGCCATTCCGCATCGGTCGTGACCTCCGCGAGATACCGTATGGCATTGGCGATGAGAATTGGATAAGCCACCCGCAACGGGAGATCCGTTTCGGTGGTATCAAACGCGATGGCCAGCGACTGCGCGGGCGCAGTCGGATTCACAAGGACCAGCGGATCGCCAAAGGAACGAACAATGGGGAGAAATCCCTCCTTTGGAACAACCTTCATGCCCTTCGGAATGGTCAGGTTCTTCAGGTTGGTGTGAGCCGTCACGGCGTGGCCCGATTCCCAGTCCGTCACGATGGCATCGGTCAGTTCTCCCACAGTCTCCAGACCGTAGTCCGCGGGCCATGAAGCAATAAAAACCGCTGGACCGTCGGGTGTCGTTTGCGGCGCCCACCGGTCGAACACGGTTACATCCGGTGGAGGGTTTGGCGTGCCGGGATACAACGCGGGAGACATCGTCTCCAGCGCGATGCCGTCGTCTGTTCCCAGCGCGCTTTCGAGGAACAGGTTGTTTTCAGTGACGAGCAGAACGCGGATGCGCTCCACCGCCGGCAACACCCCAAAGGCGCGATTGTCCAGGGCAAACGCATCCTTCGAATCCAGGACAAGTTCGACACGCCCACCCTCGGAACTGACTTGCCTGATCGATCGCACTTCGCTTGAATTGGGTGGCAGCGTCAACTCCGCTGCATCCACCAATTGATCGTCCACACGGACTTCAAAGGGGATGCGCCGATTCTGCTGACATGCGTTGGTTACCTCGAAGAAGATTTCGAAATCACGCGGCGTGCCCGGCAGCGGACGCACCTGAAACGCAGTGATGCCGGCATTGTCCATCGCTTCGCCAATCCGAACGAACGCAAATTGGGTCCGATCGGGAGGCTCGAAGGCGACCGGGTCGAACGCCCCGTCGCTGATTACGTACACGTGAGTCTCGCGCGGATCGGGCGCAAGCTTCCGTACCAGTTCGAAAGCGCCGCTCCATTTTGCGGAACCGTGCGTTACGTGGATCTTCTCCAACGCATCCAAGAGGCTCCTCCGGCTGTCGGAGAACGGCACCACAATGTCCACGTCGGGACCGACGACCGTCAGCATGGCCGAATCACCCTGGGACATCGACCGGATTTCCTCGGCCGCCCGTGCGCGCACCAGCTCGAAGCGAGTGCCTCCCGTTTCTTGCGTCATCATGCTCGCGGATACATCGAGCAGGATAACTAGACGCCGCGCTCCCAGCAGGTCTTTGGAGAACGTGGGCCGTGCCAGCGCCAGCACAATGAACGAGACAATCAGCAACTGGAGCAATAGAGAAAGCAGCTTGCGTAACTTGGTCAGTGAAGTGACCGAATGTTCGTCGCGCAGGATCTTGTCCCAGAAGAGCAGCGTCGAAACCTGTACGTGCCGGCGGCGCTGCTTCAACAGATACAGCAGGACTATGGGAATGAACAGCGCGAAAAGTGAAAACGCTATGGGTTGTGCGAACGCCATTGTTGTGCTATCGCGTCCTTATCATTGAAGCAAGCGCCCACGGCGCAGCATGTGCATCACAGCCTCCTGAAACGGGATATCGGTGCGGCAGCGGACGTATCCGATCTCCTTTGATCGGCAGAAACGTTCTATCGATGCGCAGTGATCGGCAAATACGCTCTGGTACTTGCGGAGCAACGCCTCGGTCAGCGTAACGTCGCGGAACCGGTCTGACTCCGAATCGAGCAAGCGCAAGTCTCCCAACAACGCGGGATCGGTCTCTTGCGGAGACACGACATGGATCACGTACGGATCGAACTTGTGAAAGCGCAGGGCATTGAGCGCGCCGACGACTCCTCCCTCGTCGTACAAGTCCGAGATAACGATGGCCAGGCCGCGCTTGTGTGTGCTCCCGGCGAACGACTGCAATGCCGCGCCCAGATCGGTTTGCCCCTTCGACTCGCGACCTTCTAGAAAGCGCAGCAGTTGAAAGACCTTGGCCTTGCCTCGGATGCGCAGTGTGTCGGCGGCGCTTCGCGCGGGAGAATCCGCGAACGGGATCACAACGACGCGGTCCAGACTCGCAAGTCCCAGGTATCCGATGGCCGCGGCGAGCCGCCTCGCGTAATGCCATTTGTAAGGCATCCCGAAATCCATGGATTTCGAGCAATCCAGCAGCAGATAGATGTGAAGGTCTTCTTCCTCTTCGAACAGTTTCAAAAAGAGCTGTTCGGTGCGAAAGAAGACGCCCCAATCGATGAATCGAAAATCGTCGCCCGCCGCATAGGGACGGTGATCGACAAATTCGACACTCACACCCTTCTGCTTGCTGCGCCGCTCGGCCTTGAGTTGGCCGGAAAGAACTTTCCGCGCGACAATGTGGAGGTACTCGAGTACCTCCATGAACTGCTCGTCAAAGAGCGGCTCGGCGCGATCGTCCACGAACTGGGGTGCGACGGACATCGGACCCCCTACGCAGCGGCTGCGTTCATCGACGCGAGAATGCTCTCAACAATATCGTCGGTCTTGATCTCTTCCGCCTCGCCTTCGAAATTCAGCAGGATCCGATGGCGCAAGGCAGGCAGCGCGACCTCGCGAATGTCGTCCTCGGCCACGTTGAATCGTCCGTCCAAGAGAGCCCGCACTTTCGCGCCCAGTATGCATGCCTGCAATCCACGCGGACTCGCTCCATACTTCACGTAACGTTTAACCAGATCCGTTGCGCCGTGACCCGTGGGATGCGTGGCGACGAGTAGTCCCGCGGCAAACCGCTCGACATGCGCTGCAATCGGCACGTCTCGTACGATTCCCATCATTTCGACGATGTGTTTGTCCGTAGTCACGACGGATGCCTGCGGCGTCTCCCGAGTTGTCGTGCGCCGCGCCACCTCGATGAGTTCGTCCAGTGTCGGCGCGTAGACGTTCAGCTTGAACATGAACCGATCGAGTTGCGCCTCGGGCAACGGATACGTCCCTTCCATCTCCAGCGGGTTCTGCGTCGCGATAACAAAGAAAGGAGGTTCCAGTACATGCGATTCTCCCGCCACCGTCACGTGCTTCTCTTGCATCGCTTCCAATAGCGCCGATTGCGTCTTTGGAGTTGCCCGATTTATTTCGTCGGCAAGCAGCACTTGCGTGAACACCGGCCCCCGATGAAAGAAGAAGTGTTTTCGGCCCGTTTCGTCTTCCGAAACCACGCGTGTGCCAATGATATCCGAGGGCATGAGGTCGGGAGTGAACTGGACCCGCGAAAACTTGCAGTGAATCGCGCTCGCGAGACTGTGCACGAGTAGCGTCTTGCCAATTCCAGGCACGCCCTCCAAAAGCACGTGTCCACCCGAGAGTAGACCAGTTAAGGTATCTTCGATTAACCGGGATTGGCCGACAATCACTCTGCCGATTTCACGCTGGATCGTTCGAAATGTTTGAATGAATTCCGCGGCATTCTCCTCAAAGGACTTGGATGGAGCGGCCTTGCTGGAGCGAGTCTGCCTGGATACGGAAGACTTTCGTGTTGCGGCTTGCGGCTTGCTTGGCATGGGTTAATCCTTAGTATTGGGTCAAGTAGCAGCGGGCGATTACATCCTGTCTCTCTAATCGTCTCGCGCGCGTCATGTGTTCGATTTGCGGTTCAATTTCTGAAGGCGGCGCCGGTCTTGGAGCGCGGGTCAATCGGCGGGACGGATCGTCTGAAAGTAGCGCTTCACGTGCAGCCGCTGACTCAGCGGAATCTCCTCGCGTTCTATGGCTTCCTCCGCGACGGACGCGTAGTCTGCGTACACGTCTTTCGCGTCCAACTGACTCGGCGAAGTCTGCCCTTCCACAGACTCGACTTCGGATTCGACTGGACCTTCGCCGGTTGATTGGGCGGACGCTTGAATCATCTTTCGGTAGCTTTCCGCAAGGCGATTGGGATCACCGATGGGATTTGCCGTGCCTGTTCCCCAATTCAGGGAAGGGGAATTGGACTTGTCGGAGTTCTCGCCATGTCCATTGCCTTGCCCCTGACCTTCCCCCTTGCTTCCTCCTTCTCTGCCCTTGCCGTTGCATGCATCGCAACCGGCTCCATTGCATTCCTTGCATGCCTTGCACTGCCCCAGCGAACTCTTGCACATGCTCAGGCGCTTGCTCGCCTTCTTCATCTGGTTGTACTTGCCTAGGCTGGACAGCTTGTTGCTCAAGGATCGGCAGGCGTCCCCGAATTTCTGAGAGTCATTGGACTTCAATCCTTCACTGGCCTGCTCTAAATCGGAAGATAGCGCGGACTTCTTGTCTCCCCCCAGTTTCGACGCAGCAACCCCCAGTGCCATCGCGAGTTTGTCTCGTTCCTCCTGCGACAACTCCTGATTCTTCATCTTCTCGGCTAGCGAAGCGATTTCGTCCGCTGCTTTCTCGAAATCCTTCTCCTGCAGAGCCATGGCCGCGCCACGAGTCAACTCGCTCGCCATGAGATTCGGGGCCATCTGGCCGGCCTCACCCTCTAGCGCGTCGATCCCCGGCTGCATCCCTTGCTTGCGTAGACTCTCTTCCAGCCTGGCCAATTCGATCATGACGTCCCGTTCGGACATCTCACCTTGCTGGAACCTCGTTTCGATGGTCTTCAAGTCTCGAAGGACATTCTCCAACTCAGGGTTCTCTTTCACTTCACGCTCGATGTCTTTCTGCACATCCGTGAGTTCTTTGAGTTGAAGTTGCTTGCGGGCGTCCACCGACGCCTCGGCAGTCTTTGGATTTAGCCTGGCCGGTACGAAGAAGCTCGCCGCAAAGAGTCCCGCGAACACGGGCAAAGCAAGGGCGGTCCGCGTCAGCCGAAGCCGGAACAAAGAAGGAACACTAAGACTCTCTGCGTGCCGTATCGCGTCGCGTACCTGCAACCGGCGCGGTTCATCCAGTTCCCCCTCGTAATGCAGAAACTCCCACGCGCTGGATACCCGATCCTTCAAAGAGCCGCGCTCGTCCAGTGCGAGCGCGGAATCCAAGGGCGATTTCAGGCGGCTCACGGCCCACGCCAGCGGTCCCAACACGCACGCTACGACGGCAAACGCCCCAAGCCATGGCACGGCTCCGCTGTTTCCCCAGCGCTGAAGTCCGGCGATCAGGACTGCGAAAATTGGAAGCGTTATCAGGCAAATTCGAACGAATGCAAGGAAGAACGATTGCACGAATAATCGGCGTCGCGCCCGCGAAACAGCACGCCTCAGTACTTCCGGGGTCGGTCCTCCGGTCATCGCGCACCTCCGTAATCAGGCGTTTCGGGCAAATTGGATGCTAACAGTACTCACCCAGGGATTCAAGAGTACTCCTAAACTATTCTGCGCAGAATTCTTGCTTTGGGCTGCGACAATCTCGTGTGCGTCTATTTCCGCGTTCATTCTGAGCAGAGCTGGCATGTTACAGTTACTTTATCCCCAACGAAATGGAAAAGGACGCACGTCCCTTTAATACGGAATCGAACTGCAAAGGTTCACGAAGAAGAACGATTCCCGGCGGATTCAAGACGACAACGCACACTGGAATGAGTCCATCCGCCGTTTGGGCGCACCACGGCCCGCATCTCTGAGACACCGCCTAGCGAGAAAGGTTCGAGAAATCGGAGCGGTCAAGGCCGCTTACGCGGCCACGCTTCTCCCTGTTCCCGGCTGAGACACCTCAGGAGCGCTCGAGGGTCGGGCACAGTAGGCAAAAAGGAGGCACGAGGAATAGTAGAGCATGTAGCAGAGGTAGCCGTCGATGGAACTGTGTGCATAACGCCAGCGCGCCACCAAGATATCCGATACATAAAAGACGAGCGCGGCAATAAATGCCACACGGTCTCGTTTGGATACACCACCCGCCAAGACCAGCATCGTGCTGATGACAACACTGTAGAAAACGAACGGCGCGTGCTCAGCTTGCGACACATGAGGCCACAGAATGAGTCCCGTCGCAGACGTGGTCAACAGAACCGGGAGCACCCCCACGAATACGCGCTTCCATTCGACTCCACGCGCAAGGAACGACGCGCTAAAAGCAATATGACCGAAGAGGAATGCATAGAGACCTGCCACGAAGTTCCCGGGTCCAACGACATCACCTATCCAGCAGAACGCAAGACCAACAAGTGTGAACCGACCCGGCCAGGACTTCGTCCCACCGGCAACTACTCCGGCAAGAACATATGCTGAAGATGCGATTAATGTGAACCCCTTTACGTAGGTTCCTGCTCCCACGTAACGCGCGAACAGCATAAGTGCCGTAGATGTTGCACTTACGATGGCAAGGGCCAACACGGCCCCTCGATAGGTTGATGGCGATATCTGGTCCGAAGCTGTCCCCACTGGCGTTTCCTGTCCATCGCGTCTGTGCCCACAAGATGTCAGGGCACTGGATCGCGATCCCCCCTTTTCCTGCGAATTGTCTTGACAACTGGTCCACGATACCATAAAATGGACCCATCGTCAAATAATTGTCACCAGAACGATGATTACTCGTCAACCTAACATAAGACCAGCCTCAGGCTATCCCTCGCTTTCTCGCCGCCAACGCGAATTGCGAGACAGAGATTCTAGAATCCTTCGCGCCGCGCGCACTCTCGCCCTCGAACTCGGCTACTACGGCTTCACCATGGACCAAGTGTCCCAGGCGAGCGACTGCCCAAAGGGTACTCTTTATCACCGCTTCATCTCAAAAGAGGACATCCTTGTGGCTTTGGCCACCGAATCTCTGGAACACCGAATTGAGATGATGAAGCGGGCGCTTACGTTTGAAGGCCGCCCTCGCGAGAAAGCGGCCGCCGTGGGTGAGGCCATTGCGCTGTTCACGCGCCTATTTCCAGCAGACTCTCGTATCTTCCACATGGCCAACGGTCCCGTTCGGGAGAAGGCGTCTCCCCACCGTGTCGCAGCGCTGTTCGATATCGAGCGCCAGTCTGTGGAGTTGTTCCGGGGGATTCTTGGCGACGCCGTAAAGCGCGGCGATCTGGTTGTCGAAAGCGAGAACCGCCTCGACGAAATCACTATGGGCGCGTGGGGACTTGTGGAAGGCGTGTTCACCCTCATCGAGGGACACGCTGCAGTTCACGCGCTCGACGTCAAGGATCCGTATTACCGCTTGTGGTGCTTCTTCAACCGGTCCGCCGACGCCTACGGTTGGCGGCCTCTTTTTAGCGAGTGGGACTACGAGGAAAGCCTGGCCAATCTGCGCAGACAGGTTTTCCCCGAAGAGGCCCAGATGCTCTACGGAGCCGGCCAGTGGTGGGGGGACCGGAGATGAAGATAGATCAACGTCGTATTCTGTGTGTTCCTGGATGTAATTGAATCAATCGAAAGGAAAGTAGTAATGCGAAAGAGGACTGGTTTCACTCTGATCGAATTGCTTGTGGTGATTGCCATTATCGGCATTCTTGCGGCAATTCTTCTGCCCGCGCTTGCGCGCGCCCGCGAAGCGGCCCGCCGAGCAAGCTGCCAGAACAATCTTAAGCAGTGGGGACTGATGTTCAAGATGTACGCCAATGAAGCCAAGGGCGAGAAATTCCCGCCGCAGCATTTTCCAGGCCATACGTGCCCCGTGTCTGCAGACCCGGCAGAGCCTATCGGTTTCCGCGGCTGTCCCGAAGGTCCGGCGATCTATCCTGAGTACTTGACGGACATTAACGTCATGATTTGTCCGTCTGACGGCGACAATGCCGACGAAATCACCCAGGGCGGCGAGTACGGAAAAGGTGCGTTCGCGGACGCATCTGGCGCCATTTATCCTCAGTGCTTCAATGGTCTCTGCTATGTATATCTTGGTTGGGCATTGATGAATGATGATGAATTGAATGCCGTAGTCGGGTCGTTTGTCGACTTTGTGTCCGCACCGTTTGACGATCCGAACGAAACTGGCCCGGACGATGACCTTCCAATGGCTGACGGGAATCCCACGGGAAAGAGCACTGCGTATCGACTTCGCGAGGGAATTGAGCGCTTCTTCGTGTCGGACATCAACAACCCCGCCGCTTCGGCAGCAGCCCAGAGCGAGCTGCCCGTAATGTGGGACTGGTTGGGTACCAAGCCCTCGACCATGAACCACGTTCCCGGCGGATGCAACGTGCTCTACATGGACGGGCACGTGACCTTCATCAAGTACCCCGGCGATTTCCCGATCACCAAGAACTTTGCTGAAGTCGCCTATTTGGCCACTTCCGGCGGCCTATAAGCCTTGACGTGAGAGCCACTTGACCTTTGGGGGGCCCGGTCGCCGACTTGATCGGTGGCCGGGCCTCGAATCTGCAACGGCCTGATCCAACCTGGTCCGGATCGCGTCACTCTATTGACAGAAAAGATGAGTGAGTCTAAACTGGACGTGAAGTCAATCCTACGTCAATTATGAGTCGTCTATTCAATGACAATTACTGGAACCGGAATTCCCACAGCCGCAAGCTCGCCTCCACTCTCACGCAAACAGCAGGAATTGCGCGAGCGTGACTCTCATATTCTGCGGGTTGCCCGGCAGTTGGCCCTGGAACTTGGCTATCACGGGTTCACCATGGACCACGTTGCGAAGGCCAGTGAATGCCCCAAAGGCACCCTCTATCACCGGTTCATCTCCAAGGAAGACATCCTTGTCGCGCTTGCCACCGAATCGCTGACTCGCCGGTTTGAACTGATGCGCCGCGCGTCCGCCTTTCAGGGACGCCCCCGAGAACGTGCGCTGGCCTTGGGCGAAGCCGTCGGCATTTTTACACGCTTGAATCCGTCGGACAGTCGCATACTGCACATGGCAACCGGGCCAGTACGCGAAAAAGCCGCCCCGGAACGTGTTGTGAACCTGTTCACGTTGGAGCGCGAGACCGTCGAGATCTATCGCGACGTACTACGGGAAGCGGTTCGTGTCGGCGATCTGGAGGCAGAGACCGATTCGATTTTGGATGAAATTACGTTGGGCACCTGGGGACTTGTTGACGGCGTCTATACGCTGATTGAAGGCGGAATCGTCGAGCATTCGTTACGGATTGACAGTCCCTTCAGTCAAGTATGGTGCTTCTTCAATCGTACTGCGGACGCCTACGGCTGGCAGCCCAGGTTCAACGAATGGAACTACGATGAAACCATGGCCACAATCCGAAAGCAGATCTTCCCTGAAGAGGCGCAGGCACTCTACGGAGAAGGTCAGTGGTACGGTGACCACTGTTAGCCTGGTTTCTCGTTGAGGACCCGCTTCGCCATTCCTGCTAAGCGTTCCAATTACGCGCCGACATTTGGCATGCGCCTCACTCGCACTTCTTGACGTTTCACGTACCTTCCTCTAAACTGGACTTTGAGTCAAATAGCTGTCAAATGTAGAAAAGATGGAGATGCGGGGTTTCACGGACAATGCTCACCCATAGACAAAGTGGTAAGGCGCCTTTTCTTTCTCCCAAGCAATTGGAATTGCGTGAACGTGATGCGCGAATTTTGCGCGCGGCGCGAACGCTTGTTCTCGATTTGGGGTATCACGGCATTACGATGGACCATATCGCGAAGGCCAGTGAATGCCCGAAGGGGACCTTATACCACCGCTTTGTCTCCAAGGAGGACATCCTCGTTGCGCTTGCGAGCGACTGCTTGGAGCGTCGCACAGCGCTCATGCGCCGTGGGGCATCCTATTCGGGCCGTTCGCGCGAGCGCATGGTGGGTCTTGCGGAGTCCATCGCCCTTTTCACGCGTCTTAATCCCGAGGATTCCCGCATTCTCCATATGACAACAGGCCCGGTGCGTGAGAAGGCTTCACCCGAGCGGATCGTCGCCCTGTTCAACATTGAAAAGGGCGCCGTCGAGATTCTACGGGGCGTATTAGAGGGTGCAGTCGAATCGGGCGATCTCGTGCCCGAAATGGACGGCATCCTCGACGAAATCGCCTTGGGCGTCTGGGGCCTCGTCGAAGGTTCGTTCACACTCATTGAGAGCGGTATCCCCGAACATGCTCTCGGCATATCAGACCCCTTCCACAAGACATGGAACTTCTTTAATCGCTCGGCCGACGCCTACAACTGGCATCCCCTCTCCAGCGAATGGGATTACCTCAAGACACTTGCTGAGGTTCGACAAGCTGTATTCGCCGAAGAAGCCGAATTGCTGTACGGCCCGGGACAGTGGTACGGAGACCAAGCATAGGGACAGATAACGGGACCGCGCAGGAGTTGCCGGTCTGCCGTTATTGAGGTATATGCAGTCGTTCCAATTCTGCCTCTGGGAATGATCCCAAAGGAGAACGTGATGCGTTTCTGTCGGTGCTGCAAGGTTCAATTGACACGAACTGCTTGAGACGATTTCGAGGAAAGACTGCATTTACGGCGTTTGTCGTGTGGATGTGATTCATCGTTGTCCTGGTGTCATTCGATTAATCTGGGAGGTGTTGCATCATGAGAAGAAGTAACGGCTTTACTCTGATCGAATTGTTGGTCGTCATTGCCATCATCGGAATCCTCGCCGCCATCCTGCTCCCCGCGCTCGCCCGCGCTCGAGAGGCCGCGCGCCGCGCAAGCTGTCAGAACAACCTGAAACAGTTTGGGCTGATTTTCAAGATGTACGCCAACGAGGCCAAGGGCGAGAAATTTCCGCCGTTGATAAACCCACAATACGATTGCCCGAATGACCCAGCCCCCACGATTGGATTCGCGGGTTGTCCAGAAAGTCGTGCAATCTATCCCGAATACCTGACGGACATGAACATTTGGGTCTGTCCCTCCGATGGAGACAACTCCGAGGCATTCCGAACGGGAGGGCCCTACGGAACGGGATTGTTCAATGACGCTCAAGGTACTCCCATCTACGAGTGCTTTGACGGCATCAGCTACATCTATATCGGCTGGGGCTTCATGAATGACACTGAAGTTACCGCCGGCATCGACCTGATTACAGATCTTCTCTCGGGGGATATATCGCCCGACGAGGATTTCACAACCGAAGCCACGAGTATCCTGCCCAATCACACGTTCTATCGCCTGCGGGAAGGAATTGAGAGGTTCTTCATTTCCGACATTAATAACCCCGCGGCAAGTGCGACAGCACAGAGCCAACTTCCTGTTCAATGGGATTGGCTCGGGACAACTGCGTCTTCGTACAACCACGTGCCTGGCGGCTCGAATGTCCTGTACATGGACGGCCACGTGACTTTTGTGAAATACCCCGGTGAATTCCCGGTGACAGCCGCGTTTGCCGGTGTCACTGGCGCTATAGCGTCGCTCTAGCGGTAACCTTCTCGACACGGGCCCGGCCGTTGCGATGCGCGGCCGGGCCTGCTCCGTTCACAAAACGCGTGAACTTCTACCGCGATCCAGTGTTTAATGAGAGCGATTTGCGAGTCATAATGTGTAAATGTCTTCGAAGGAATCTGACAACAAGTCCGAGCGTCGCGTAGGCGACTATGTATTGCTCCGCCGTTTGGGTCGCGGCGGAATGGGGAAGGTCTATCTAGCGCGCGACGTGCTCCTCGATCGGCTCGTCGCCTTAAAAGTCTTGAACGGTTCCTTCGCCTCCGATCCGAGTCTCGTCAAGCGGTTCCGCCGTGAGGCAAAGGCGGCCGCGCAGCTAAACCATCCCAATATCGTGCGCGTGTATGCCGTGCGCGAGGAAAAGAAAGTCCCCTACATTGCGATGGAGTATGTCGAAGGCCAAACGCTCGAGCAGATGCTGGCAGCGTCAGGTCCCATGCCTTGGCAACGAGCGCTCGACATTGTCCGGCAAGTTGCGGAGGCGCTGGCATGCGCCCATTCCAATGGTATTGTCCACCGCGACATCAAACCGGGCAACGTGCTGATCGACACAAACGGCCTGGTCCGCGTAACCGATTTCGGGCTGGCCAAGTTCGTGAACGCCACGAGCGGCATTACCTCCGACGGCGCATTTCTTGGTACGCCGCAATACATGTCGCCGGAACACTGCGGCGCGGGCGAAATCTCTCCGGCCAGCGACGTGTTCAGCCTGGGCGTAATGCTCTACGAAATGCTCTGCGGGCAACGTCCGTTCAAGGGCGACACGCCAATGATGCTGGTCAAGCAGATCTCGATGGATCCCGTGTCGCCGTTGGAACTGGCCGTTCCCAATCTCCCCCAGTCTGTCTACGACCTCGTGAATAACCTTTTGGAGAAGGACCCCAAGCACCGCCTGGCAAGCGGACCGGACTTGCTGGGCGCCATCAAGAACATTCTTTCACTGAAGCATGTGGACTTTCCGGCAAGTAGCAGATCTCAGCAGGAGAGCGGTGAACACACGATTGATCGGTCTGTCGCATGGTGCAAAAGGAACTGGAAGTCGTTTGCGTTGGCTGCCCTTATCTTGACGGCTCTCGCGTTGCTGATTCTGCGAGCCCTCGATGCACGACAACACCAAAGCGCCCTGCCACCCGACACGGACGCTGCCGGATTCCTGGAATTGGACGCAAGCCAGGTGAGTACGAGACTGCCCAACTTGAGTGCAGCGCTGGAACCGGTGGACTGGCTCGGCGATTCGCTCTTGGCCTTTGGTACAGAACCTCGACAAGGCGACAAACCGGGCCGAATCGTACTCGGCGCGGTCCGCCCGGAGAATAGGGCCATTGAAACGCTGGCCGCATTTCTGCCCGCCCCCGGATGGAAACTCGCGCGCCGCGCCTCGCCCGAATTCACCGTTCCCCGCGTGCCCGATTCGTCTCCGCTTGCCGGCGGCATTCTCGCGGTGCTCCCGGCCCGCGATCCTGAGTCTGGCTCCTATTTTCAAGAAGTGGTACTTGCGAAGAAGAAGCCCAATGACATGGAGCGTTCCGTGGTGCTGCGGGCCGATCCGCGGGGTGCATTTGCAGGAAACGCAGCCTATTACTCCGGAGGTTGTTTTGGCGCGGTCGCCCGGCCTGACGGCGATGCCGTTGGACTCATCCTCTCCATCGGCACCACGCATCGCGAAATGTACTTCGCCGAACTCCGCGTTGGCGCTGGGGCCGATGGGAATCTGTCTCGGCCTGTCGTCGATCGATCTGCCCCCATCCTGAGCGCGGCGTATGCATCCGACGGGCGTAGCTTGGCGTATGTTCGAGTAGGCGCACCGGCAATCGAACGCATTCGACTTGGCATGGGTAAGCGGTTTCGCGAAGGTGCTGAGCGCACTGAACGTCAAGCGGCCCTTCCACCATTGCGTGAACTTGTTTTGCGGCCAGACGGCCCGCCAATTCCCACGGACCTGTGCTTACTCCGTCTTGGCGGGCTTGATGGTCCCCACGGCCTTGTAACCGGCGCGTCGCCCGACCTGGCATTTGCGTTCAGCCCGGACGGACGTTCATTGCTGGCCAGTGTCCCACGGCCAGAGAATGCAGCTCCCGAGTTGCTTTTGTTTCAAGTCGATACTCCGGGAGAGCCGCTCCGCTTTGGCACAGGCTGGATAAGCCGAAGTCCGTGGCACGCGTCAGGCCGGTATTTTCTGACATCATCGCGCGATGTCAGCGGCAAAACAAAGATCGAAGCCATATTCCCCACTGGCGACACCCGGCGCATTCTCGTGCAAGAGACTCCTCTTCCCAAAGGAGCCGGAACGCCCGACGAGGACTTCCCCACGCCATGTGTCTCGTCAGACGGTCGGTGGGCCGCAATTCTCTCGGCGGAAGACAACGCCCCTTCTTTGCTGTTCATCAACCTGGACAAGGCCGTCGTGCTGTAGACTCGCCTTCTTACGACACGATCCTGAGCCCGACAATCCCAACGACAATTAATCCAATGCACGCCAGGCGGGCCAACGTCGCGGGTTCCGAGAATAGGACGATTCCGAGGATGGCTGTTCCCACGGCGCCGATCCCGGTCCAAATGGCATAGCCTGTCCCCAGCGGGATATGTCTCAGGGCCTGCGCCAGAAGGGCAAAACTCACAATCATCATAATGACCGTGAATACGCTTGGACCCAGCTTGGTAAACCCGCTGGTGTACTTCATGCCTACCGCCCAGGCAATTTCGCACAGGCCTGCGATGAACAGATACAGCCATGCCATCTTTTGAATTCCTCGGTTTGCGCCAGGAGTCATGTGCCGCAAGATCTCTGCGCGACTGCAGCTACGAGAAGCTTGTGACTATCGCACTGTAGATTTGGATGATCAAGCCTTGCAGATTGAATCTGAACCACGGCCAGAATACGTACATCAGGAACAGTATCGACAAGACGGCCAGCCAACTTGTCACGATGCGGCCCAGAAGTGTCAAGAGCAAGTTGAATCCGGATTTCAGGGAGCTCCAAAGCCATTTGGCCCCCTGCTGAATGGCCCAACCCACGTCACCTTCCGAGACGATCCCGTGGCTGCGGCTCGCGAGCCCGTCGGACGAACACTCCACACAAAGCAACGTGTGTCCAATCTGAACCGTCCCACCGTTTCGGACAATCCGCGAACGAAACAACCCCGCGGGCTTGCCGTTCACGTAGACCGGCTGCCGATCCATACGCCGGACGCGATACCCATCACTTACCACCGTAACCAGGGCGTGGCGCGCACAGGCTTGGCTATCCAAACGAATCTGTACGGCGCATGTCGTGCTTTCTCCGATGTAGAACGGCGCCCGGACTATCGGAAATTCCGTTCCGTCTTCGGGGCCGTTCACGATGGTAATACAGTCGGCCTGTCCCGCTGCTCTCATGACGTGTACGCCCCGGTTGTGCTTGGCGATTCGCCCTTGCGAAAGACCAGTTCGCCACCTTCCTCGAGCACTTCGATGACATCGTGATCCGTAAACCGGCGCTCAATAAGCATCGTGCTGATTGGATTGATTACCAAGCGATCCACGACGCGCCGCAATTCGCGCGCTCCATACTGCGGATTGTAACCCTCGCGAGCCAGCAACTCGTAGGCCCCTTGGAACACTCGGAGATGGATTCGCTTCTCCTTGAGGCGCGCCTTCGATTCCTTGATGCACAGGTCGAGCATGGTACGGACGTCCTCAAACAACAAGGGGTAGAAGGGGACAATCTCATCTATGCGATTGATGAACTCCGGACGGAAGTGCCGCCTCAGTTCCGCAAGGATATCTTCGGTAACACCCGTGGCGGCATGCCGCGAAACCAGGTCCGCGCCGGCATTCGACGTGAAGATGATGATGCAATGCCGGAAACTGACTTCACGCCCCCGGTTGTCCTTGATTCGGCCTTCGTCGAGCACCGGCAGCAGCACGTCGAATACGCGGCGGTGGGCCTTTTCGATTTCATCGAACAGAAGTACCGAGAACGGCGCATTGCGCACGGCGCCCGCCAGCCTACCTTCCTCATCGGCTCCCACATAACCAGGCGGCGCGCCGAGCAAGCGCGATACGGAATGTTCTTCGACGTATTCGGACATATCGAATGTGATCAGATGCTTCGTCGATCCGAAAAGATAGTCGGCTAACGCTTTCGCAAGCTGGGTTTTGCCAACCCCCGTCGGTCCGATAAACAACATCACCGAATCCGGGCGGTTTGGATCGGCGAGGCCCGCGCGCGATTTCATCACGGCTGCCACGGCCTTTGCGATTGCATGGTCTTGACCGATGATGCGGCGCCGAAGACGGGCCTCAAGATCGAGCAAGCGCGCCCGCTCGTCCGCGGTGATCTCCTCAATGGGCACCCCCGCCGTGCGGCTCACGACTTTGCGCACGTCGTGCGGGGTAACTTTCTCCGCTTGCGGGGTGCCCGTATCGCTCTCGAAAAGTCCCGGCTTCATCTTTGCCGCAACGGATCGGAGCCGGTAGCGGGCACAAGCTTGATCGAGCACGTCGATCGCTTTGTCGGGAAACTGCCGGTTGGGCATGTACCGCTGGGTCAGCGTGACGGCCGCCTCCATGGCCTTGGAGCCGATACGCACACCGTGATGCCTCTGTAGCGTCGAGCGCAGATGCTTCAGCACCTCCAGAGTGGCCTCTGGGCTGAGTTCCTCCACGCGTACCATCTGAAAACGCCGTTCCAGTGCAGGGTCGCGTTCGATAAATTTGCGATACTCCTGCACCGTCGTCGCGCCGATACAGCGAATCTCGCCGCGCGCCAACGCAGGCTTCAGAAGGTTGGCCATATCCATGGAGCCGCCCTCCACCGTGCCTGCGCCCATAATCAAGTGAATCTCGTCGATGAAGAGGATTGTATTGCGCGCGCGCTTGAGCTCCGAAAGCAGACCTTCGAGCTTCTCTTCGAAAGCGCCGCGATACTGCGTGCCCGACATGAGGGAAGCCACGTTGAGTTCAACCACGCGATACGAGCTGAACAATCCACCCGCTCCGTCTTGGGCCGCGAGGCGAGCCAACCCTTCCACAATATGCGTCTTGCCCACGCCCGCCTCGCCCACAAGAATGATGTTGTTCTTCGTCTTGCGAGTCAGAATCTCCAACATCGTCATAATTTCTTTGTCGCGGCCGATAGCAGGCTCCAACTCGCCCGCTTGTGCCGCCGCGGTCAAATCGCGCGTAAGCGAGTCGATCTTGCCCTTCTTGGCGCGGCGGTCCATGGCCTCTTCTTCACTCACGTGGACGGGGCCGTCCGTTTCGTGCGATTCCTGCTGCGGCGCTTCCTTCGAAGTCTTGGCTTGCGTTATCGATGTGCGATCCGGCGCACCCTGCAGCAACTCGTTGCGGAGTGCCTTGATCATGTCGCCGCGAGGAATCCTCAGGCGGTCCATCGCCCGCGATGGCGCGGCATGTGCATCCGCCAGTATTGCAAGTAACAAATGACCGATGGTTGGACTCTGATTTCCCAAGCGTTGCGCGAGCCGTGCAGCGCGCATAGTCAATGCCGCGCACCGCGGCGTGTAGAACACTTCGCGCGTTACCGCGGGCATAAAGCCGCGCCACGCCTCTCGCGTCATGTCTTGTGCGGCCGTCTTCAGACTGTCGCCGTGGTGCTTGCGGAAACTACGAGGCAAGTCATCGATGTGGACGAGAATGGTCTCGAACAAGTGTTCGACGCCGACGTAATACTGTCCTCTTCGGACGCTCAAGTCCGTGGCATCGTCGAGTAGCGCATTGATCTCCGGCGAAACGGGAACTTGCACAGGCCCTTCGTATCCTTTCGGGAATCCTGCCCACGCGCAACGCGGGCAACCAGCTCCCCACGCCACACAGGCCATTCATCCCACTATAACAGAACGGCCTCCATTCGCAAGACTCCTTACACACCGGATTGTCGCAATCAAGAATTGCCGGGCGGCAGGGTGGTGGGTTGTGGAGACTACGCGCCCGATTCTCCTGGCTTCGAGAGGTCGCCGCCTTCGCGCTCGTACCATGTACGCCAGGCTGCGGCATTCATTCTAATCCAGTCCATCACGGCTTCCTTGCCCAAATCGTGGCCGGCCTTCTCGGACTCAATCCATTTATGCCGTTCAATCTCTTGACGTTGAGCCGCAAGACACGCTGCTTGCCTTTCTTGGCGCCAGCGCAGCGCGTGGTGTTCGTTCCAGTCGCTCAGGGCTTCTTCAAACGAAATTTCGCGTCCGGCTTCCGCCGACAAGGAGCACCGATGATTCTCTACAGCCCGCTGCTCAGCAGGAATCAGCGTCTGAGAATTCATCTGGGTCATACATGAGACCCTCATATTGTGGGTCGTGACAACGAAACCTTACACAGGCTTCAACGCACAGTTCCCAACAGTCCTTACCAGTCTACGGGATTCGTCGTGGTTTTTCCACCACAATCTCAATCCCAGATCCGTAGTGAGCGGATCGTCAACCTATACTCAATTATACTCGGTAGTGGCCTTACCGTTTCCTGACCAGCCTACTACGCCGTTTCAATTTTCACACTTCCTGCCGTACTATTTCCGGATGCTGTGACGGCGGGAACCTCCCGGTCCCCGCCGCCCAGCACATCCACTCTCTATCCTTAAACCCCTCAACCCTGCCTTTTAGTTCAGCGGCGATGAGGAGACCGTTACTGCGCTGCCGTCTGCCGTGAACCGGATGACGCCCGATTCGTCGACGAAGTATTGGCGGTAACCCGTCCGGCCAGCCGCTGCCGGGGTCGCCGTGCAGGTGTATGCGGGCATTGTCGTCGCCGTTCCGTTCACGACGTTGACCGTGAACACATAGCCTTGCTTCGAACCCGCGCCAAGAACCTGATCGATGAAGGGCGGGGTCGCGCCGGCACCGTCGGGATTGGCCAATTGCGCCAAAGAACCATAATCGCCTGTCCCGTCGGCGT
>JAIBAQ010000074.1 GCA_019695095.1 Candidatus Hydrogenedentota bacterium | reverse complement strand
AGGCCATTGAAAGTCTCGCCGCCGGGTTGCGAGAAGGACTGAAGCACCAGGTGTTGCTGGGCGTGACGGGCTCCGGTAAGACATTCACGATCGCCAATGTCGTCGCGGAAGTGAACCGGCCCGCACTTGTGATTGCGCCGAATAAGATTCTGGCCGCGCAACTCTACAGCGAATTCAAGGGGCTCTTTCCCGAAAACGCTGTGGAGTACTTTGTCAGCTACTACGACTATTACCAGCCGGAAGCCTATGTCCCCACGACCGACACGTATATCGAAAAGGAGTCGTCGATCAACGAAGAAATCGACAAAATGCGCCATTCGGCGACGCGCGCATTGCTGACACGGCGCGACGTGATCATTGTCGCCAGCGTTTCGTGCATCTACGGCATCGGGTCTCCGGAAACGTATCAGGCCTTGCGCGTCGAATTGTCGCAAGGCGACACCGTCTCTCGCGAGGATTTCATTGCAGGCCTTATCGCGATGCAGTACGCGCGCAACGACCTCGATTTCCATCGCGGCACGTTTCGCGTACGCGGCGATACGGTCGATGTCTTCCCCGCCTACGAAGCCGACATCGCGATTCGTGTCGAGTTCTTCGGCGACGACGTGGACGCGCTCTACGAAATCGATCCGTTGCGCGGGGCGGTCAATCGCCGTGTAAAACGCATCGCGATCTTTCCGGGTACGCATTACGCGACGACGGCGGACAACTTGAAGCGGGCTATCGAAGGCATCAAGTTCGAGTTGCAGGAACGCCTGAAAGAACTGGAAGGCGAAGGCAAGTTGCTGGAAGCTCAACGACTCGGACAGCGCACGCGGTTCGACATCGAGATGCTCAACGAAATTGGGTTCTGCAGCGGTATCGAAAACTACTCACGGCATCTCGACGGGCGCATGCCCGGCGAAGCGCCGTACACCCTGTTGAACTACTTCCCCGACGACTTCCTGATCGTTATTGACGAGAGCCACGTCACCGTGCCGCAGGTGGGCGGCATGTACAAGGGCGACCGTTCGCGTAAAGACAAACTCGTCGACTACGGTTTCCGGCTGCCGTGTGCGCGCGACAATCGCCCCCTGAAGTTTAACGAGTTCGAGAAACTCACCGGGCAGGCCATCTACGTCAGCGCCACCCCTGGCCCGTATGAACTGGAAAAGAGCGGAGGACTCATTGTCGAGCAGGTGGTACGGCCTACCGGGCTTGTCGATCCGGAAATTGAGGTCCGGCCCGCGTCCAATCAGGTTGACGACCTCTTGGATCAAATCCGTAACGTCGTGAAGCGAAATGAACGTGTCCTCGTGACCACGCTCACGAAACGTATGGCCGAAGACCTGACGGAGTATCTGCACGACCTCAACGTGCGCGTGAAGTACATGCACGCGGACGTGGAAACGCTGGAGCGTATCGAGCTCGTCCGGGGGCTGCGCGCGGGCGAATACGACGTGCTGGTCGGCATCAACCTGCTGCGCGAAGGTCTGGACATCCCCGAAGTCGCGCTCGTGGCGATCCTCGATGCCGACAAGGAAGGGTATCTCCGCTCGGAAACGAGCCTCATCCAGACGTGCGGCCGCGCCGCGCGTAACGTGAACGGCCGCGTCATCATGTACGCCGACACCATGACCGGCTCGATGAAACGCGCCATCGGCGAGATGAGCCGCCGCCGCGAAAAGCAGCTCGAATACAACAAGCAGCACGGCATTACTCCCAGGAGCGTCAAAAAGGCTCTCAGCGACGTGTTATCGAGCATCCACGAACGCGACTACGTCACCGTGCCGATTGCGGCGGAAGAACACGACCTCTACGTGTCCAACGCCAACCTCGGCAAGACCATCGCCGACCTCCGCAAGAAGATGAAGCAGGCCGCCGACAAGATGGAGTTTGAGAAGGCCGCCGAATACCGCGACCGAATCCAGGCGCTCGAACGCCGTCAGATCGAGGAAGGGCTTTAAACAAGTGGGGGTGACGCAAGTGGTGCGCGGCCTGTGAGAAGGGGAGAATGGGTCCTATGGGACTTATGGGTCCCATGAGTCCCATGCACTGCAAAACCCTAGACCCCAGACCCTATCCCCCAGACCCCAGGAAATCCGTATCGCCTCACTATTGACCTCATTATTTCTCCGTTGTTGTAGAATGCCGCCCTTACCAACGGAGTCTGTTGGGGCAATGGGAGCAAACGCGCCATGACAATGAAGGCCCGGCGGGTGTACAAGCACGGTGTATTCTGCCTCGAGGGCGATTGGTGGCCCGACCTGAAGAACCCCACCTCCGTTGAACCCGTCCTGCGCCTGCTCTCCGAATCGCACATTTCACGCGTTCCCTACATTTACAGAGACATAGGCACGGCGGAAGATTTTAGGTATTACCTCGAAAAGTGGACCCAGACCCGGTATGCGGAGTTTCCGATCTTGTACCTGGGCTTTCACGGTGTGCCCGGAAAGATCGTGGTGGGCGACAAGCGGCGTAAGCAGAGTCACGTTACGCTCGACAACCTCGAAGAATGGCTCAGCGGCAGTTGTGCCAATCGCGTGATTCATTTCGGGTCGTGCGAAACCATGAACGTCAAACCCGCCCGGCTCCAAATGTTTCTCAAAGCGACCGGCGCACTCGCCCTGCTCGGCTACCGCAAGATACCGGAATGGATCGAATCCGCCGCCTTCGAAACCCTCCTCCTTGGCGAACTCCAATACAACGCCATGACCCGCGCCGGCCTCAAAGCAGCCCGCGAACGCATCAAGACCCGCCTCGGCGGCAGCCAAATGCTGCGCGAGCTGGGCTTCAGAATGGCGATACGGGAGTAGGCCTTATCACGCAGTGCGGCTGAAAGCCGTGTTCGTCTCCTGCGTCCGCTGATAGGCGAGATTGAGATCGCGAAGATATCCCTGCAACTTGCGGTATTGAGAAGGAAGCATGGCAATTCCCACCAACGCAACTATTGGCCAAGGAAGGAAGAACACGAGTAATCCTTCCAAAGCATAGACGCAAAGTAATGCATACACAAACCAACCCGATTTCGCATGAGCAAGAGACAGTTGGGCGATATAGAGCGAGATTGAGTACGACAGACCGGCGACGCTCACCAGTCTCAGCGCATTGCCATTCCCCCAGACATATTCGAACAGAATCCCTCCAGTCAGAAGCGTGAGGTGGCTAACGAAAAGACAAGTGGCTACTTCTTGACGCAATCCGTCCGGGGAAATCGGCAAAATCCTGAGAATGCGAAGCGGAGGGAAGTACTGAATTCCGGTTACGGGCGCAATGGTGAAGATGACGAACGAAAACAATGAAGCGACAGATATTTCCCATGGGCGTTGAGACATCCCGCTCGTCTTGATCCATATCATGAAGTAATAGACGCCAACAGAGAATGAAAGACCCGCAACGGAATTCAATGCCGTCATAACGTAAATGCGCCGAAATCGCAACAAGGCACTTCGCTTGGGAGCAACTGAGAGTGCCGCGTTCTTAGCGGTCTTCTTAATTCTTGTGGAGTCTCCGACTCGCAACGGCGCGGGAGGCTCCGTGCGCATGCGGTATTGCAGCGACGCCGCACAAAGCACGAGCGCTAATGCAGGTAGGAAAATTGCGAGCACGTGTATAGAAGAAGGACGCAGCAAGAGCATAGCGGCGATAGGTATCAGCGTGGCCAATTGAGCCATGAAGACAATGATATTTGTCGAGTGTTGCGCGTTTCGCAGATAGCGCACGGCTATGCGTGGCGCCTCGGCGGCAGGCAACACAGAGCGGCACATAAGAAATACGGAGATGACCACCAAGCATTCTCCGAGTGTCCATATGCCAAACCGGGTCAGAGCGCTGAGAAGGACTACGGCGAGAGAGAATATAGCGAGAGGGACTATCGTCTGTACGATCCACTGAGCAAATCCCAAGCGGCGCTTTGAAATGGGAAGTATCCTCATGGCCCTACGGAAGTCTGGCGAGTTTGTTTGGGAAATTGAGGGCCAAGCAACGATAGCGATCAAGTAATTCCAAATCACGCCCCTTGACGGGGTAATCAATAGAATGGGCACAGCCAAGTACCACGCGAGTTCCCACGGAGAAGTATTCGCAAGCAGAAACCGGATTACGCGAACGTAGTCCGGCGCGCGGTCAAGCCAATCCAAAATCGGGTCTGTTATTCTCCGTGTTAATCGCATGCCTTAATCAACCTGTTCCGTCGACTTCGTGACTTGGAGTAAGTCCTGGATAGTCGAACACAGTATGAGAAGCAATAGAAGCTCGCTGCGGGCCCAGGCGTAGCATGGTATTTCTCGAATTCTTCTTCTCTGAGTCCTCTGTGGTGAATCACACTACTTGCCTTCATTGTCGCCCCAGATCATGATGTCGCGGATCTCTTCAATGCTTCGAGTTCGGTATACCCGGCTGCTTCGAGTAACGAGCGCGCACATCAGGGCGATTCCTGCAGTGAATAACACGATACCTGCAAAACAGTAGAATCTGACTACGGCAGGAGAAGTGCTCCAGTCTTCTGAGTAATCTAGAAAGTGTATGAGCAGAACCGTCACAAGCACGAAGCCTGGTACGGAGAAACGCATTAACAATGGAATACCAAGTGATGCCGCGCCAGCAGACAAAATCATCCACCCCGTCAAAGCG
The DNA here is from genome assembly GCA_019695095.1 of Candidatus Hydrogenedentota bacterium. Taxonomy (NCBI): domain Bacteria; kingdom Pseudomonadati; phylum Candidatus Hydrogenedentota; species Candidatus Hydrogenedentota bacterium. Next base: position 23,900 of record JAIBAQ010000074.1, on the reverse strand, counting down.
TAAACCGTTACTCCCGGTACGTTCAGAAACAAGAATAGTCCTGCGACCCAGGTCGCAGCGGCGCTCGATGCCGCGATACTCATAAAGTACAGGGTTATTGCGGTCCCGGACTTGGGCAGCGAGCGAAAGGTGCGTAGCAGTGTACTCTTTGTAAACAACATCGGAGCAATGACGCCCGCCCCCACCGATACAAGCCGCGCGCTGGCCGCAGTCCCAAACACCCCTTCAATTTCGACATCGAGATAGCGCCCGTATATCCAAACCGCCGACCAAATTAGAATCATGAAACTCACGGCGCTGATTGCGGTTCTGATATGCAAACTCCAAATAGCGAGTCTCTTGCGGTGTGCTACGAGGTCCATAACTCTGGTCGCCGCGTAAGCTACACTGATCGGAGTTGTCTTTTTGTCCAGCGGGCATGCGGGGTGATTCGCCAGAAGCCGTATCGTGAAGAATGCAAGGATTGGCGCGCCTATGACCATCAACGACATCACTGCTAGCGACGAACGGCTAACATAATCTTCCTCACTTAGGATCATGAGCACCAACAAGAGGAATACCGGAGCTGCTGGGAGAAGCATAGGTAAAATTCCCTGGCGGCCCCGATTACCGAGCGATAGGCGCATAACAGTCTCAAACACTAGCCACTGTTGCAGGAATAGGACCATGCAAAGTGCAAGTAGACAATAGGCGCGAAGTGGCCCTCCCAGCAGAGCAATAATAAGGAGGGCGGGAATTCCCGTACTTCCCAGAAGAATGAGTGGTCCAAGCGTGGCCTGCAACCAAAGAACCATACTCAACTTTCTGTGAGAAACCGGCCACGTTGCGAGAAAACGTACTGTGCCGGAAACGTCCAATACCTCGATTCCGCGAGTCGCCATTACCACCAGTGAGGAGACCATACACATCGTTAAGGACGGGGAGAGATTCCAGTGCATGTCAAAAGGGAGAAGAAAACCAAGGATCAATGTGATAACGGACACCACGGGGTGGTTCTCCCACTGCAAACGAATCAAGTCCCAAATCAATGCTCCGGCCAGTGCTGAGCGTTTACCTGGCGCTTCGTGTTGTGTGTATACGGTTGTGGTCATGGCCAGATCGCATCCGCCCGGTTGCCGTGATTTAGCTTGTATACGTCGCTGTCGTTGGCGATTGCGCGGGGCAGCGCTACGTATAGCCCGACGTAACCCGCAAGGACTCCCAAAGCCGAGGTTAGCAGGCTTGTTGTCCATGCCGGTTGTGCAAGCGCTGCCACTGTAACAACAACATACGTGACGCAACCCACGAAACAGAGAAGATCTCGTGTGCGCCGTTCGACGTCTCCGGAAAAGAGACGGGGGGACAAGCCTTGGATCAAGGCTGCAATGCCTATTGAACCCACTTGCAATGAGAAGAGAGGAACCATGTACTCCCAGCGAAAGGAACAGAGTATCAGCACCACCGAGGCAATGCAGAACGGTACTATTGCCACCCATACGAATGCGGCTAATTGAAAAGCAAGGTCTTGAGTTGTGAGTGGCAGTGTTCTCAATGGAGACCAGTGTACAGAGCTTGAGCCAATGGCTTTAGCGAGGGTGAACCACTCAATTACCATAAGCGCGCGAAAGTAGTTTGGACCGAACGCCAACGCGGAATCTGACTCTCTGCCTGAAAACTTGTCCATGAAACCAATAGCCAGAATTAGGAAAAGAATAAAGAAGGCTATGACGGATGACTCCGCTAAGGTTCGAGCGTACAAGGTCCAGGGAATTGATAGTTGCATTATGCTCGTTTGTTGCGGAACGTCGGGTTTTGCAGTGACCTCCGGCGGAGTCTCCTTGGGTAACGGTGGCGGAGTTGAGAATGGCGCAGGAAGTACAAACTCCATCAAGTCCGTGTCTTTTATGACGAAGGATGTCTTCCCAGTCTCGATCAAGGGACCAATCAAGTGGCCACGTAACGCGTAAGTTCCCTGAAGCGCAAATAGGGTGTAGGTAACGAGTGCAATTTGTAGCAACTCTGGCTCGGGTGTTTTCCCGGCTTCTAGCGAGGGTGTAGCAATCGCAGTAAGGATGAGTGCTCCGGCTACCGGAGTTGCCAACAACAACAAGGCAAGGCTAGGGTCACTCTTAGCTCGAAGAGCGCTATTTAGTTTGAGCATGCCTAGATAGAGTAGCCAAATCTGCGTCCACAACCCCGGCGCACATGCGCAGTATGCAATCTCCACGCTCGAGTATTCGGAGTGGCTTTTCCAGATCGCAATTGGGGGTAGTGTTAGGGTAGCCACAGTTGCCAGTAGCGCGAACGGCAGAAGAAGACCAAGTAGCCACGTTCTCATTGCCCAAGCGCGACGACTCACGGGAAGCGTGCATTTAGCGCGCATTCTTTTGGGATCGAGTAGTCTGACAAGCAGTATGCCAGAAAGTATCAATATCAATGTGGTGGCTGCACTTGGCGGCATACGGAGTGCGGCCAATTCATTTGTCGACCAAAACCAGAAGGGATTGGTCACGAGTATTATGAAATAGAGACAGCCTATCGCCTGCCAGAAGATTCGAAAAAGTCTCTTGAAGTGCTTGACCAGCGGATCGCGATTATCGTTCTGCGAGCGAATAAGGTCCCGGCTCATCTCCGACATCCTTGTGCTGCACGTAAATCGAGAGAATTCACCGCAGAGTCACAGAGCACACAGAGCAATGCCAAGAGCCGGTTTCTCCCTTTCTCTGTGCCCTCTGTGACTCTGTGGTGAATACTTCTCATTCTTGCCCCTTCACCAACCCCACAAACAGTTCCTCCAACGTCACGGGTGCCGTTGATACATCGGAGAATCCCTGCGCACGAATTCGCTCGATTGCTTCTTCCTGCGTGTCGACGAGGATGCGCCAGCGTCTATCGCCGCGGCGTTGGATATATGCGCCGCGCACAGGTTTTGGTGCTGCGCCGTTGTCCGTTACGAAATCGACAATTCGGAACCGCTCCACGAGAACCGCTGTCGGCCCTTCCAGCAGCATCTTGCCGTCGGCGATGATCCCCACATGGTCCGCAAACCGCTCGATGTCGTCGAGGTTGTGCGATGAGATGATGACCGTGCGCGTTTCGTCCTGGATCGCTTCGAGCAGTTCCGTGAACAATTCGTGCTTCGAGATCGCATCGAGACCCGCGAGCGGTTCGTCAAGCAAGAGCAACGCAGGCCGGTGCGCCAGCGCCACCACGAGGTTCAGCTTCATGCGCGACCCGTATGACAATGCAGAGATGGTTTCGTGCCACCCGACTTTCATGCGTTTCATGAGCGCATCGCAGTAGTTGTCGTCCCAGTCGGGATAGAACCCCCGAATGAACGCTACGAGCCTATCCACGCGCCCCCACGCGTTAAACGACAGGTCCGGGCTCACATAGCCGATCTTGGCTTTGACCGCCACTTCTTCGCGAATGTGGTCAAGCCCGAAGACCTCGATGGTCCCTTTTTCCTTCGCGCCCATCCCCATAATGAGATCGATGGTTGTCGTCTTTCCCGCGCCGTTGGGCCCAATCAGTCCGTACATGCCCCCCGTCGGCACGGTGATGTCGATGGGACCCAGGTGGAAACCGGGAAAGCCCTTTTCCAAACCCCGGATCTTTAGCGCCTCTGCCCCCATATCAACGCCTCCCTTTCCAGTAACTCGTGGGTAATAGCGAGTATTTCGTCTTCGCTGAGGCCCGCCTCAGATGCTTCGCGAATCGCTTGCTCGATCAAGGACCGCGCCTGCGCCACTTTGGCCTCTCGGCTTCGGTCTGCCCCATGCTCGGATACAAAGGTGCCCAGCCCCTGTTTTCGGAAGATGATGCCTTCCCGTTCGAGGTCTTCGTAGGCCCGTTTGACGGTGATGAGGCTCACGAATAGTTCTTCGGCCAATTGACGAAACGAGGGCAGCATCGCGCCGGGTTCGAGACGGCCTTCGCTGATTTCCCGTTTGATGCCATCGACGATCTGCTGGTACAGCGGGCCCGGCGCGGCAGACGACACCGGCGGTATGGCCAACCGCCGGGGCGTACCCGCACTATTCGTTCTGTCAGTCTCGCCGATGTTCATATGCTGTGAATATACATTATATACAGTGGATACGCAAGGCTTCGTAGGATATTGATTTCAAATGAGTTATATAGATAGCGACGGGATTGGATACTGGTGAGGGTGCGCCATCCGGAGATAATACTGACCCGCTTGATTGCTGGAACCAGCCTCAAGGCGACCCGTGAACGGATCATGACTCGCCTCGGCGGCAGCCAAATGCTGCGCGAGCTGGGCTTCAGAATGGCGATACGAGAGAAGAAAGAGCGTTTCACCACAGAGGCACAGAGGACACAGAGAAAAAGCAAGGGACCGAGTTGGCTCCTTATATTATGCGGATTGAAGATCAGTCCTTCTGGAGTCACTTTCGGAATAGTTGTTGCCTTGCCTGTATTTTCGCCGGTAGAGCCTCCGGCAGCGGCGCTATATGATTTGGCATGGAGAGTTCCCATCCACCCTGCAAAACTTTGTCATTCTTTCTTCTCTGTGCCCTCTGTGTCTCTGTGGTGAAATCTCTTCAGATTGAAAACCTCTTAATACCGTCTCGCATCAGTGGCACGTTGAAGTTGAGCAGTAATCCGACTGACATCTCGCTCAGCTTCAAGTACGTGAGTATTTGGGCTTCGTGAATCGGCAGCAGCTTCTCGACAGCCTTTAGCTCGACCACGACGGCCTCTTCCACGATGAGGTCTATCCGGTATCCGCAATCGAGTTCCAGACGCTTGTAGATGACAGGCAACTCCACTTGACGTCGCGCTGTTAATCCCCGCAAAGAAAGTTCGTAGGCGAGGCACTCTTCATATGCTGATTCCAGCAACCCCGGCCCCAGTTCTCGATGCACTTCAATTGCCGCCCCAATGATTGCTTCCTTAATCTCCACAAATTTCGCCATAGCAAGTCCCCCTGATGTGTGCGGAATTACATCTACACCACAGAGGCACAGAGTATACAGAGAAGAAGCACGAAATCGAACCGCCTCATCAAGTGGAAGCCCTGTTCACGAAGTCGTTCAGGTATTGGCCTGGGCTTCGGGATTCTCGTATCTGGAAATGTACCGTGACTTCGTGCTTAGAGGTACACACGTAGACAGTGATTGCGTATGGCCGGGCGAGTTCTATATCTCTCCACCCACCGCATTGCTGTCGTTCTTTCTTCTCTGTGTCCTTTGTGCCTTTGTGGTGAATACTCTTTTCCCCGCTCTACATACCCGGGTCGTCAGCGCTGGGCCCGTAGACGCTGGGGACGGGAACATCCAGCAGGCGCAGGTAAACGGTGAGTTGGCCGCGGTGGTGGACGATGTGGTTGAGGATCATGGAGCGCAGCACGGCCACTCGGGGCAGTTCGAAAATGACTACGTCGCCTTTCTTGAACTTCCACGGTTGCATGAGGCTCTCGTTGCTCACGCCCTGCATGGCATTGACCGCGGCCGCCAATTGCTTGTCGAAAGTCTCCAGGAGCTGTTTCGACGATTCGGCGGTCCAGGCCACATAGTCGCCGGGGTTGAAGACAAATTCGTCGGTATTCAGGGTCATCCCCGCCCACTGCGGGATTTCCGCCGTATGCGATGCGAGTCTTCCAAGCGTCATGGACTTTTCGTGAGGTTTCCAACCGAACTTGTCTTCCGGCACGCGTTCCAAGACCTTTCGGGTGGCGATGGCTTCGTGCTGAAGCTCTTTGATCATGGCGTCGATGATATTCATGGGATAGTCCTCTTTTTGGTTGGAAGTGTTGTGGGTCGTGCAGCTGTTCCATTGTGCCGATGCGATACTGTCAAGGCAAACCGAATGTGCGAGTGCCACCGATCTATTCTTGCCCCGACCTTGGTACAATCGGCGCACGGGGGTTCCGTTTGGGGAGACGTACGCGTATGGGGTTTGCAGGCGGCGAGTGGGCGCTGACGCTCAAGAATCTCTTCGTTCCCATGTTCTGCAAACAATGTGGGTTGCGTCTGCTCACGGAAGAAAACGGCCACTTCTGCCCGACATGCTGGGAGATGAGTCCGCGTATCGAACGTCCCTACTGCCCGGTCTGCGGACGGCCGCACGCGCCCGGCATCGGGTATGGTGCGCGCGACAACACGCTCTGCGGACCGTGCAGTGCGGAGAAGGCGGAGCGCCCGTATCGGTTCATCTTCGGGGCCGCGGTGTACGACGGAGCCATTGGCGAGGCGATCCGGTTGTTCAAGTTCTACGGTAAGCGCCGTCTCGCGAGACCTCTGGGCGAAGTCATGCGAACAGCCATTGAGTCCGAGTTGGAATGTGAGCCGTACCAATTCGTGATACCGGTCCCGCTCTACAAGGTGCGGCTGCGCGAACGCGGATACAACCAATCCGCCTTACTCGCAAGGGAGGTCATGTCGTGCTTTCCGAATGCCCGTTTGGACGAGTCACTCAAACGAATTCGGCCCACGTTGGTTCAGAGCCGCCTCACTGATCCGGCCCAGCGTCGCGACAATGTGCGCGGGGCATTTGCCGTCGACAATGCCGCCCACTTGCAGGAGGCTGCGGTGGTGTTGGTGGACGACGTTGTAACCACCGGCGGCACGGTTCACGAGTGCGCCGAAACCCTACGGAGAGCGGGTGTGGCGTCGGTTGACGTGGTGGCGGCGGCGCTTGCCTTGCCGCACGCGGCAACTAGCAGGTAGGATTGGACTAGAGAAGCCTGCAAAGTGCTTACGCAGCCCGAACCAAGGAGTCACCCATGCCGGCACTGAAAGAGTGTTTTGGCCAGCTCGCCAATATGTCCATTCGCTTCCGCGACCATTCCAAGCAGCACTTCCTCCGCGTGGATGAGGAGAAGCTCAAGGAATGCGACACGTGCCCCTTATTCACAAAATGCATGTTCCTGAAATACAACGACCTCATGAAGGAAATGCTGAAGTTGCTTGACGAGAGGAAGGGGTCGGAGGTAGGAACGAGACTGTAAGAGAAGCGGATGGCGCGCGATTAGGCACGCGCCATCCGGCTCATTCTTACTTCACGTCGGCCGTGAAGCTGGCAAGATAGGCAGTCTGCCCCGCCAACTTCTTCAGTTTGACCTTTTCGTAACGGTACTTGCGCAACTTCTCACGCGCATCTTCTTCCGAACTGGCAAGAACCGTCCCCGAATCGACTTGGTCTCTGTCCGCGGCCGCACCAATGTACTTGTAGACACCCACGGATGGATCCTCCTGCGTGGTTTACCGTGCTGAAATAAGTCCGGAATAGTAAAGGGTCAGATACCACGCGAAACGCCACCCGAATCAGCGCCATGCATTCGGAGGATGCTTCAGATCGGAGCGTACAGCATCCGGAAGCATCGCTCTTAGCGTATCAAAGCGATCGGATTTTGGCAAGGGATCAGAAGGGTTTTCCTTCTGATCCCCGCAGTCTTACCTCAGTCTAGGGTAGTATCCCTGAACTTCGTCCAGAGTTCCCCCCGCTTGCTTAACCAGGGTACCCCGAGGAAAGCGTCGCCTCGGAACCCCGTGCCCGCGCTTTGCGAATCTTCTCGAGATAGCCACTTTCCCGGAAGGCCTTCAACGGATCCGGGTCGATGCCCATCTCGATGCGAACCTGCGCAAGCAACGGCCGCACATCGGTTTGATACGCGTCTTGCAGCAGCTCTTCCGCCGCTACAAGGTCGCCATTCTGTTGGGCGGCGCGCAGCGCAGCCCGGTCAACGAGCAGGGCTTTCGCGTACGCCGTCTGACAATTGACGACAGACTGAATCATTTCTTCAATTTTACATTTGAGGTTGTGACTCTGGTCGATCATGTACGCGACGTTCGTGGACACGGAGGGGTCATCTTCGGCGGAAATAAGCTCGTTGTAGATCAGAAATAGCTCATAAGGATTTATGCTGCCTACACTTAGGTCGTCATCGGCGTACTTCTTGTTGTTGAAGTGGAACCCGCCCATCTTCCCTTCATCAATCAGGAAGGCCACGATGTGCTCGATGTTTACGCCCAGGGCGTGGTGACCCAGGTCAATCAAGACCTGAGCCTGGTCGCCAAGCTTGTTGCAGAACGCGTAGGACATGCCCCAGTCCGCGATATCCGTGTGGTAGAAGCCCGGCTCGAAAAGCTTGTATTCCAACAACATACGCATGCCCTTGGGCATCTTGGCGTAGGCGGCCTGCAACCCTTCGAACATGTAGTGCTTCCGGCGGCGGAAATCGCCCTGTCCGGGGTAGTTGGTCCCGTCCGCGAACCACAGGCTCAGGATGTCCGATTTGACCGTCTTGGCGATTTCGATGCATTCAAGGAGGTGGTCAACGGCCTTCTTGCGGATGGCAGGATCCTCGTTGGTGAGGCTTCCAAATTTGTACACGTTGTCCTGGAACAGGTTGGGATTGACTGCACCAATTCGTACACCCAGTTCCGCTGCATAAGCGCCAAGCTTCGCGAAGTCATCTACTTTGTCCCAGGGAATATGAACGGCAACAGAAGGAGCGATACCTGTTAGCTTGTTCACAATGGCGGCGTCTTCCATCTTCTCGAAGGGGTTACGAGGTACGCCCTCTTGCGGAAAGACTTTGAAGCGGGTGCCGGAGTCGCCGTATGCCCACGACGGAGTCTCGATCTGGTGAGCCTTAATGCGCTTTTTTATACCGTTAAGATCGCCAAACTTGGCTTCAAGCACCTCCAGTGCGGGCTTAATGGCCTTCGGGTCGATAGTCTTCATGGTCTTTTCTCCTGCGATTCAATCATCGTCTGCTGCTGCCCCCCTCAGTCCGCATTTTGCACAAACGCCTCAGGGCGCAGGTGCAGAATGCTCACGTGCAAGACTTTGAGGTTATCTCAAGAGGGTTTCTCCCAAACACTCTGCCCGAGAGGAACCGCCGTGTCTCAATGGTCAAACTGTACAATTTCGGAAGCTGAGCGAGCCTCAATTTAGGCGCGCAGACAGCCAGATTTAAGTGGGCGTCCTCCAGAAGAGGATTACGCCGAATACAAAGAACGCTCCGTTAGCCAGCCAAGCCGCCACCGGTGGAGCCAACCGTTCCGCGTACCCGAGCTCCATCGTGACCGAAAACACGAGCAAATAGACTATTGCGATTATCGTGCTGGTGGCGAAGCTAATGGCAAGACCGCCCCGGCGTAGCCGCATCGCAAAAGGAATGGCCAGCCAAATCATGACAAAGCTCAGGGCAGGCTGAGAGAACTTGACGTGGTAATCCACCCAGAGATCGCTCGCCGGTACGGCCCTCTTCTCCGCGTTGCCGATTTCCGCCAAAAGCTGGCGAGGGGTCTTGGTCTCCATGGGTTTATCGAGGGCGAACAGGACTTCCGGAGGTTCCGAAAACGGCGCTGGACGCTGACGCACGCGGGAACCGGAAGCTATTGTCTCCTGGGCGTTCATGGTGAACCAGCGACCGTCTTCCAGGATCCACTGCTTTGTTTCCTTGTCCCAATAGATGCGCCGGGCTTCGATCTGCTGCACCGAGTCCGGGGTCCGGGAATACATTAGGACATTCTCGCCGGTCAACGCGATTCGATTGAATTTCGCAATGTGACATGTCCAACCGCCGGACAAGTTCGCCCAGCTTATGCCCGTGCGTTTCATGTCTGGATTGAGTGAGAAGTATCCTTCCCGTATACGGTTGGCCTCTTTTGCCGCCTCAACGCCGACGCGCGCGTCCATGACGAAAAGGCCAATCGAGTACAACAGCGCCACGAGCACGGGGACAACAACGAAGCGCCTCAGACTAATGCCCCCGGACAAGACGGCTGTCACTTCGTTGCTTTGGACGGCATCTCCCAGGACCAGGAGGGACGAGACCAGCATCGCGAACGGGGCGATTCGGTAGATGATTTGCGGGGTGAGGTTGAGGTAATAGCGGACGACTATGCCGAAAGGGACATCGTAGCTGCTCAGGGCCCCTTCGCGCGTCAGCAGATCAATCAAGATGTATATCGCGACGAGCGCAAGCAAGGCCTGAAAGATGGTTACGACCATGCGGCGGGCGAGATATTGGTCCAGCGTCTTCATACGCGGTCAACACGCCAAATGGCGATCACGCCGGCAAGTCCCAACACAATATTCGGTGTAAGCGCCCGCAGGAGCATTTCAGCAAACGGTTTGACGGTCGACGGTTCCAACACCATGCGCAACGCATAGTATACGAGCAGAATGATGAAACCGACGGCGAAACCGTGTGAACGTCCCGCTCGTGGTGCGCGTACGGCAAAGGGCGCGGCTATGACGCTGACGGCAAGACAGGCTAGCGGCAGGCTGAACCGTTCGCAGATTTCAGTTCTGACCTTTCGCAGGTCGTCCTGAGTACTTTTGGATTTGCTTACTTCGTACTGTTTTCGGGCCTGGGCTTCGCGCTCCCACAATTCGCGCAGGGCCATGCTCTTTCTCAGGCTAGGCGGAGGACGAAGCGACTTGGAAGGCAACGACACACTTAGGTTGGTGAAGGGCATGCTCGTTACCGAATCGTTCCCTTGCGGCAGAACGATGTTTCCCTTTGGCATATTGACTTTGAGGCCGGAGGCGTCCTCAATGAACTGGGCCGACTCGCCGTAGTAAACCCAGTTCTGACCATCTTTCGGCTGAAGGATCACGACATCTTTCAGGGTCTTCGTGGCTGCGTCCCGCGAGCCGATGTAGACACGCCAGCCCGAAACGTCATGCATCACTCCCGTAGGAAGCATCTCCAGCGTGATGCGCTGCGGAAGCTCCGTATACAACAGGTGATTCATGTGCTGCATGGCGGCCGGTTGCACCCGATCTTGCAGGCAAAAGCTCAATCCGCTGAGGATGGCGCCAAACAGAATTACGGGGGCAACAAGACGTTTCAACGAAATGCCGGCCGCTTTCATGGCCGTAATTTCGTTGTTCTGCGCCAGCCGTCCGAATGCCAGAAGGATGCCCAGCATGAACGTGATTGGGATGATGTATGCCACAAGGGTGGGAGACAGATAAAACGCGAGTCGCGCTACGTCCCACAGGGTAATGAACTCCAGCTCCATTGCTTCCCGGCGTTCGCGCATTTCGTTGGCCACGCCTATGAATCCGATGATGGCGACGGCTAATACGGCCGGGACCGCGATCTCTTTGAGAATGTAACGCGACAGAATTGTGGATATGGGCGTTCGGCCGCCCCCCGATGAGGGACGGAGTTCGCGCAAGACAACTGCCCGTTCCACGTCTCCCTCCGTTTCCAGCTCTGCTGTCGACCGTGCATAACCCGGCCAGACAAACCGAGTTGAGTTCACGTAAGCAGGGGATTATAGCGCACGGTCGCGGTGCACTGCCATGTGTATTGCATCCGTAACGGAGAGGGCGCGGCACCTCGCTCCCGATTTCCCCGCAAAAACGGCTCAAGCTTTCCGCTTTTCTGCCGATGAATAGTTAGGCTTAGGGAAATTGCCACTCACGAATCCGTCGGCACACTGTGTTAGGGACAGTTGTCGGCACACGGGGAGCCTGTGCTATGGGTACACCGGCCATCCAATCTCTTCTTGGGGGATTGAACGGCGCTTCAAACGGCGCAAAATCGACCAACTCACTTCTCGATCTGGATGCCCTTTTCCGTTTAGGAAGAGTCTTCAATGCAGAAGCGCCTGCATTGCCTGCTGTCGACGGCACAGAATCCGAAACGGATAGCCTCGCGCAAGACGATTCGGGCCAGCTCACCGACGCATTCAATGCAATCGTCTATCGATCGCAGATGCAGAAGGTCTCCATGTCTGCGTCGTATCAGGAAGCCGCTGCCCGCGTATCGAGCACTAGCGAGGACGGCTCTCAAGTGGTCGAGGCCGCGAGTAAACAACTGAGTTTCAGTTTCTTTGCCGAATCGCGCACCGAGGAATTGGCCGCATTTAGTCAGCGCACATCGAATACTGCCGACGGACTGGAAGGTTCGCAGAAGAGCACCTACATTGAAGCCAGCCGCGTTGTGGCGCAGCGGTTTTCGTTTTCGATGACGATTTCGGGCGAGGCTCTTTCGGGTTACGCTGGTGCTTCCGAGGCCCTGCAAAATAACGGCGACTCGGAGGGCTTCGATTCGTTTCTCAATCTCGTGAACAAGACGTTGGCGAAAGCCGACGACGTTTTGAACGAAGTCTTCAAGCTGTTGAATGACTTCTTCAACGGCACCGGGGATCTTGAAACTCGCGCAAAGGACTTCATGGACGGCCTGAGCGAGCTTGGATTGCTCGGCGATCAGAATGGGCAGAATGCGGGGCAGGCCAACGGTACACCCGGGAGCCAAACCACATTTCAGGCTTTTGGACTCAACATTCAAATGGAGTTTTCATTTGAGTCCATTGAAGTAACGCAAGGAGTCGTGCAACAGTCCGACCCCGTTACCCTGGATCTCGACGGAGACGGGATTGAGTTGACGAGCTACACCAACGGCGCGCGGTTCGACATCACCGGCTCCGGCACAAAGGTGAATACAGCCTTCGTAACGGGAGGCGATGCGTTTCTCGCGATCGACCGCAACGGGAACGGGATTGTCGACAGCGGCAAGGAACTGTTTGGCGACCAGAATGGCGCCGCGAATGGATTCGAGGAATTGCGCAAACTCGATTCGAACAACGATGGCCGGATTAACGCCAGCGATCGCGATTTTGCGAGCCTGCTGCTATTCAAGGATAACGGCAACGGGGCCAGTGAATCCGGCGAACTCATCTCTCTGAAGGACGCCGGCATCGACGAAATCAGTTTGGGTTATCGCAACACGGATGAAGCGGCATCGGGAGGCAACCGATTAGGTCAAGTCGCCTCGTTTCGATATGCGGATGGACGGCGCGGGGTCGCTGCCGACACCATTCTGAACTACACCGCCTAACCCGATTCACCCCTCTCGCGCAGGGGAACCCGGGCCGACTCACGGACGAGACCGGCCCGGGTGTTGTATTTTCGGACCGGCTTGTCCCACAGTCCACCAAGGATCGACATCTGCGCCCGGCGAAGTATAAGATGGGGCGAAAGGAGACTAGCCATGGTTCAACTCGAAGTCCTGGGCGTAAGCATGGACGGTCATCATCAGCCGGTGGTCCTGCTGCGGCACGACGACCGCGTGTTGCCCATCGTTGTGGGACTAGCCGAGGCGGAAGCGATACACGCCGCGCTGATCAAACGCGATTTGGGACGGCCCATGACCCACGATCTGATCTGCAACATACTTGCCGGCCTGCACGGCGAGCTGCAATCAGTGACCATCTATAAACTTGAGAATGAGACCTTCTACGCCCATCTGAATATCGAACAGAAATCGTCAACGGGCCAGATCGAGCAGCTTATCCGCGTAGATAGCCGCCCCAGCGACGGAATCGCAATTGCCTGCCGCACGAATTCCCCGATATATGCCAGCCAAACGGTGATGGACATGGCCTCGCAGGATATGTCGTTCTTGGGAACAGGCGACGAGGAACCCGAAGAAACCGATGACACGGACGCCGATCCCGACGCGGATACCGATTTCGATACGTAGGGTCTGTCTGCAACGCCTTATCGATGAGGGTGCGCAACGGCACTCGAGACTTCAGACGTAGGTCAGACTCGCAAACGACACAATTCCGCCCGCGGGGTCGGGCGCGTAACCGTAATGATGCAAAGCGCCGGGACGCGCAGCATCTTCCACTAACCGCAATGCCGAGTAAATGCAATTGAGTCCGCACACCCTGCGCTCGTTCTCGTCGCGCATGACGCCCTCATACCAGGCCTTTGGCTGAACGGCGATGGCCTTGGCCAAGTCCTCCTGGTCGCGATCGTGCACGCGCGCGACAATTTCATCGGTGATGTCGAAGTCATCGCCAAATCGCTTCCCTACGTGCGCCAAGTCGGCCCCGGCTATTACCGATACCCGCCTATTCGAAGAAGCGATGGCTGCACGGCACGCTTCCAGGAACGCTTCTGCCCGCGAATCGTCGTCTTCTTCCGCGTCATCAACGCAAAACGGTCCGCAGAGTATGGGCACTATCTTGACAGACGGACCGTAGAGGTGCGCGAGCATGACGGCTTGAAACTCGATAGAGTGTTCGGCGCGATGCACGATCTCGAATTCGAACGGATCCCAATCGCATGCCGCCGCGATTCGTTCCGTTAACTCCGAATCCACTTCCAACGTCCCGAACGGTGTTTCGTAGTGCTTGCGCGTCATGATGAACGGAGCGGGAGGACCCGCGTGGGCGACGCCGAATACAATCACCGTATCGGGACGACCCATCCGAGCCAGCGTTAGATATCCGTGCGCATAACTGTGGCCGCCCCGGTCGAAATCGATGTGCGGCACAACCATACACTTCAGCGGCTGCCCCTCCTCCACTTGGCGGGGCAATTCACCGGGGCCCCCATCGCGCACATAGAGACCATTCAAGTATTCGCGGAGCTCGGCAGGATCGGCGGGATACGACTTCCCAGCCAGGTGCGCCGGGCGCGACTCCGATTCGTAGTACGCGCGCTCGATTTTTAGGCGAATGTGCAGGTACTTTTCTGTGTTTAGAAAACCGTGGTTGTCGAGAAACTCGACAATGTGCTCCACGTCCTTGTCGCGAATAGCTTGGCCGCCCGTGGCGTTGCAGAACGCATACTGGATGTCCGCCAGACTGTTTTCTCCGTTGAGAAACGATGCCACGAGAAATGCCGCCGGCGACAGGATGATTGGCTCTGGCACAAAGCCTTCTGGATCGCGCAGGCAAATCAAGGTTTCTCCCTCATGTTCAACGGGAGAGACGTCCAGATTTCGAAGTGAGGGCAGCGGCATAGTGGTAACGACTATAGCCCGCAATTTGCACCGGCGCAACTAAGCGCCAATGCGTACTGCTCACGTGTAAAGCGCTGAAGTTATGCCATGAGCATCTCCCGCGGCGTTTCGCGAAGCCAATTTTCGCAGTTTGGCAGGAGTGCTGACACTGAAACGTGTCAATACCCGAAAAGGTGTGAAACTTAGCGCATGAATATACGCGTCAAAAGCTCGTCAGATTGAGTGATTAGGCCGATGGGGTAAACGGCGTGTGGTAAAATTGAATCGTACGTGTGTGTAGTAGAAACAAGTTCGCTGAATCAGGGTGACGAGTTTCACGCCGCAGGGCGGTCAGCGCCGTGCGGCGAAACCTTACCCGGCAAGATTGGCTCCGGAAGTACTAGCGAGCTCGGGAGGATTCTGAGATGAAAAAGCTACTGGCAATGGCCGTAGTCGTTTCCGTAGGAAGCACGTTCTTTCTAATGGGCTGCCAAACCACGCCGACGCAACAAGGCGCGGTAGCTGGTGGTCTGCTTGGCGCGGGTGCGGGCGCCATCATCGGCAACCAGGTCCACGGCAAGAGTGGTGAGGGCGCCTTGATCGGCGCAGCCGCGGGCGCGCTTACAGGCGCGTTGATCGGCGACCACGTGGATGAGCGCCGCGACCGGCGCGGTGCGCAACAGCAGCGGGCGCAGCAAGCTCCTCCTCCAGCGTCTGCCCCCACGACACAAAATGGGCATTGGGAGACGCATACGGTGACGACGGCATCCGGCGAGACATACGAAGAGCGTGTGTTTGTTCAGGACCGCTAATAGCAACTGAAAGCTTCTTCGAGGGGCGCAGGCGACTGCGCCCCTATTTTTGTTATGATGCGGCGTTCCAGAAGTGTCAGGCATACGATAAGGGGATTGAGCCCGTGGCCTTACTTACGCAACGGACGTGGCGCATTGTGGGCGGAGTCTGCGTGGGCATATGCGCTGTCATGGCCTGGTTCGGCGTTCAGACGTTGGCCTTGCGTAACTCGCCCACGCTGTTCTTGGCGTACTGGGGCGTGTTCTTCGTTCTCTTTGTGGTGGTCTTGTATTGCGTGTTGCTGGATCTCCGATACATCCGCATGCAACACGCCTTGGGGGAACGGCAGGCTTTTCAAGATATCCTCGGCGACGAAAAGTTCCGGGCCGCGTTGCGGCAGGCGCAACAAGAAGCGAACCAGCGCGAAGTCTCCGAGAAAAACCGCAATCGGCCCTGAGCAAGGGCTGCATCCACTGGAATTCGGGGGAACATGCGACTCATTCTGTTCGATATCGACGGCACTCTGACTGCGACATCCGATGCCGATAAGGACTGCTACGATCGCGCGTTTTTGCGCGCGTTTGGGGTGCCTTTGCCCACAACCGACTGGCATGCCTACAAGCACGTTACCGATACCGGGATCATTCACGAAGTCGTCGAACCCGCGTGGGGGCGTCCCGTCGCTATAAGCGAGATTGAGGCGTTTGAGTCGGCATTCTTGGATGAACTCATGATGGCTTTCGAGACGAATCCGGGCGGTTTCACGGAAGTGCCCGGAGCGTGTGCGCTTCTCAGCGCCCTTCAGAAGATGGAGAATGTCGCGATTGCGTTGGCAACGGGCGGCATGCGGAAGACGGCCCTGTTTAAGTTGAGCAAGATCGGAATTGACGGCGAGCAGCTTGCGGGCGGTTTCGCCAATGACGCCATCTCACGCGCGGACATCGCACGGATTGCAGCACAACGCACGGGCGTTCAAGCAAGCGACATCGTTTATGTCGGCGACGGCATGTGGGACCTGCTTACCTCGCGCGAGTTGGGAATGCGTTATGTCGGAATTACGCGCGAGTCCAATGCAGACCGCTTGCGGGAAGCGGGCGCGACCGCACTCCTCGAAGACTATTCGGACCCTGCTGCATTCTACGCGGCGTTGGAGACTGCCAAGGTCCCTACCTTACCTTAGGATTGCGCACACGAATTGGATCGTGACATCGTTTCAGTGCGCGCGGATGAACTGCCCCACTTCCGCGATTGCCTGTTCACCTTCCGGGATCAGGCCCGCGAAGTAATGCCATGCGTGAATCATCTCCTCCGCCACGTGCAGCGTTACGTCAACACCGGCGTCGCGTGCGCGGGATGCCAACCGTGTGGAGTCATCCAAGAGTATTTCCGCCGAGCCTACGTGAATAAGCAAAGGCGGCAACCCGCGCATGTCACCGTACAAAGGAGACGCGAGGGGGGTTCGTGGATCGGCGTCGCCAAGGTAGCGCAACGCGAACGTGTGCAAATCGCGTGGATTTAGAATAGGGTCCTGTGAAGCCCGGCCAAACACGGAGGCCCCGGTCGCGGCAAGATCCGTCCACGGAGAAATGCAGACCCCCGCGGCTGGCAGCGGATTGCCTTCGTCTCGCAACTTCAGCATCGTCGACAGGACCAGTCCCCCTCCTGCCGAGTCGCCTGCAAAGACAATCTTCTCAGGTTTGATACCTGTCCCCAATAGCCAGCGGTACGCTGCGACGCAATCTTCTACAGCGGCGGGAAAGCGATGTTCGGGCGCCAAGCGGTAAGCAATGGAAAGTGCCCGCAACCCGCCCGCCCGCGCCAAGTCCGATGCCAGGCGGCGATGCGTTCTGAGCGATCCAAGACTGTAACCACCGCCATGCGCAAAGAACAGGATGCGATCATCGCGTGTGCCTTGCGCATCGATCCATTCCGAGGGAATGCCGCCGGCATCCACGGGAGTCGCGACGACATCGGGGAGTGGCGGAAAGAGATCGACGACGCGTTCGAGTCCTTCGCGGTGCAGTTCGAGGCCGGCATCGGTATTGAGCGGCTTGTTGCGCGCCATCGCCAGGAACGACTGAAATTGTACGCTGGGCATTAGCGAGGACTCCCCTAAAGACAAGCCCGGCGCTCATCGTTGACTCGCGCCGGGACTCGTGAATTCATATAACTTTCTTGTGGTCAGCAAAGCTGACCGTGGCGGTTACATCACGCGGGTGCGCCGACTTCCGTTCCGGCAGGTTGCTCGACGTGCGTGCCATGGCCGTTGCCGTTGCCATTCCCGTTGCCGTCTTCGCTGCCGGGTTTGAAGCTGAACGCGAACTCTTCTTGCGGAATGACTACCGGCTCCTTCATCGGAATCTCGCACCGCTCGCCGTCGCAATACATGTCGTTGGTTTCGTCGGTGTTGAGGTTCGCGAAATCGAGTTCTTTCAACCGCGCGGTCGCGTTGTGGAACATCTCCGCCGTGATCTCCTGGTAAGGAGCTTGCGGATAGTTGTGGTCGGTGAGCGGCAGGAAGCTGATCGACTTCAGACGCGGCTCGTACAACTCAAGGATCTTCGGAATGTCCTTTGCCTCTTCGGGCCGGAACGTGATCGTGGCGCTGACCTGGTTGTCTGCCCAGTAATACTGCATCTGAGCCACATTCTCGACCTGCTCCCACACGCTCACGTCGTTCTTGGAACGTTCGTAGTTCTGCTGGCGAACGGGGAAATACGCGACCCAGGTGTTGTCGCCGTAGACCGATTCCTCCAGGCGATACCCCGCGCGCTTGATTGGCTCAATCAAGGGGCTCGTTTTGTCCAAGCGGATGGTGCGGTAGTAGTACTCCGCGTGGGGATAGTGAATCCCCGGCGTGACGCCCGGCATCAGCGAAACGGTGCCGCTGGGTTTTACGCTGGTCTTCTTGATGCTTTCGGGTATGCACAGCCATTGCGAGTAAATCTTGTCCAGGCTGCAGATGTACTTGTAGCCATCGTCACACCAATTCAAGTGGGTCCGGCGTCCATGTTTCTCGAAGGATTCGATAATGCCGGATTGCGACAAGCCGATTCGGCGGTTGCGCAGCATGATGGCGTTCGTGCGCTCGTTGTGCGTGGGAATCAGCGTGACCGTCTTCGCATAGAGATAGGCGAACTTCAGCGTGCGCTTATACTCGTCGAAGCTGTCGTGAAGGGATGGGAAGGTCTCTACGAGATTGCAGACCTCGTAGGATTCGAGGCTCTGTTCGGCGCAGGGGTTCGTGCCCGCAACTTTCGCGTCAACCCAGTTTGCGCCGTCTTTCATGCGTCCAAATGCGCGCGCATTCTCCAGCCAGAAATAGCCGGGCTCGCCGTTCTTCGCGGTCTGCATGCCCACCTTGGAGTAGTTCATTCCAATGTCGGCAGACACGCTGTTGTTGGAAGCCCAACGCCACGCCATGAGCTTCTCATGGTGCATGTCCGGGTCTTTTAGCTGAAGGTAGTCGGAATCATCCGGATTTCCAAGGGCGAGTTCAGCGGTGCGGCGGACGCCTCCCGATACGACGCATTTGCCAATCACGTTCATGAGGTCGGTGATATCGGTGGAGGTGATGCGTTCGCCGATGCGCGGAGCCAATACTTTGTCGATATTGTCCACACATTCCATAAGCGGTCCCGGTCCGGGGGCGATGCCGCCGAACGTGCGGATGGGCGAGCCTACGGGACGTATCTTCGAATAGTCGATTTCCGACGGCCGCTTGCCGCGGCCCACGTACGCTTCAAGCAAGGTGCGGACAAGGTCGACCCAACCTTCTTTCGAGTCCTCGACAACATGCGTGTAGCTCGCGGTCTTCGGTTCGTGAATCTGAACGGAACCGGCTCCCTTTGTGTCGAAGGCGACGCCTACTCCCAGCATCGACAAATCCATCAGGAAACAGAAGGGTTCGGAGAAGTTGAAGCTAATCTCTTCGGTGGACACGAACGCGCAGTTGTTCAACGCTCCGGAGCCGCGCTCGTAGATATAGTCCGTACCCATCATCCAAAGGCCGCGTCCGGGCGGGAGAAATTTGAACTCCCACATGAGGTTGTACATTTCTTGCGCGGAGCGCTGCGCCTTCTGCGGGTTCCACGGCAATTTCAGGCTGCGGCAATGGTTCAGTTGGATGGTGTAGCAGCCTTCAACCACGCGCCGAAGCGTTTCCCAGTACTCTTCCGTGCGGTTGTCTTCACCGGGCAGCGTGCGGGCATAGGTACGTTTGAATGTAACGTATCCCAGAGGGCCCCATTTGGGTTGGGTGTCTTTGTACTGCTCCAAGAATTTGTCGGAGAGTTTGAACCGTTCTTTGACCTCGAACAACATGTCACGTCACCTCACTCGTCATCCCGCATTCCGCTGTAGCTTTCCGGTGCACGCACGCGCTCGCCTAAACCGGATTTCTCACGAACACACACAGACGTATCGTATAGCCTGTACGGCTTCGAGACCTGCTTGAACGGAAGCTGCGGTCTCCACACATAGAGCGTGTTCGTCAGAAATCCTCATGGCGTATCTTCAAATTCCAGCACGTGAGCAATTTGCGCGTGCGCAAATTGCGGACTACACCTTCCGGTTCTTTGTGCGTACCCACGGTAATCCATCTGCTATTTCGACTTCGTAGTCTCCCAGCAAGCTGGGGTACCGGTCTTTTACCGTCTCGTAGACCTTGCCAAAGACAAGGCGCAATTCCTCTTCCGCGTCGGGGGCCGTCCGCATTTCGAGGACGTGCCGCAACGCGCGGAAATTACACGACCATCCAATCGTCGTCGCCACGCCTTCCGGGGCTACGCGCCGGAACGCGGACGTTAGTTTCTTCTTGCGATCGAATTTGGGTTCATTCTCAATCTCGAAGATCTTCGCAAGGCTTTGCTGGATCTGCTCGAGTTGTTCGATGGTCTTCGCATAGATTTCCATGCCCTCTTCGCTCTCGCGAATATGGGTCGGCGCGTAGGCCGTCAGGCGGTCCAGCCGGACGAAGCGCAAGGATTCCTGCGAAATGGCTGTGCCCGCGCGATGCCGGACCAGTTCATGCGTAAACACGCGGCTTACGTCCGCGAGAATGAAGTTGAGCACCGCATGCTCGATTACGCTGCCGTGGCCAACTTCGAGCACGTGGCCCAAATAGTTGGCGTTGCCTTTGCGCACGCGAGTCACATTGGGGTTCAGTCCGGGCTCAAAAGACCGGTAGCACAGCCGCCCGTATACTTCACAGAGGCGCTCGGCGTCGCTCGGAGCGTCGGTGCTCCAGGTAGGGGTGCCCACGTGTTCGAGGTAGGCCTGCAAACCTTCTTCCACGACGCGCGTTTCCCCGACGAGAAAGACCTTTGGCTCCACAAATTCCATGCGTCTCACTTCCCGATTCTCGCCGAAACAAGGCTTCGGCGATGCGTAAATTGCGAATAATACAAATAAACCAAGCCCGCGCCAGCGAAAAGACAGCGCAAACGGCTGAAATTGGTTGATTGACAGCTTGTGTGCGCTGCGTGCGGTACAACGATTACCCCACGTCCATCCCGCCATCGCAGAGCCGCATTATAGGAGGCTGCTCGCCGTTTGTCCAACGATTTTTTTGGAGGCACGGGGCATGCGCCGAAGGCAAACAGCGCAATATGACGATCTAAAGTTTTGTGACACCACAATATATTGTGGTCGGACGCTTTGTGTGTCATGTCCGCACTAAATACACTATTATGATTATTCATAGTCACGTCTTCGCGCCCGCTGTAACTCCTTGTCACGCCCTGACACACCCCTTTGCCAGGAGCCTGTTGGCTTTTCCGGTTCGTCACGCCGCGAAGTTTGGACGAGGACATCTGCCGTGCCTTAAAGGTAATTGGTACAGGTACCCTTGCCACCAGGCCAGGGCTTCTGCAAGAGTCAGTCTAGCACGGAGTCTTCAAAATCGTCAATATATTGTATGCCCAATCAAAAACACCACAATATATGGAAACGCGCCTGTCGCAGCTCAAACGGCCTGGAGCTTGGGGGCAACCCCATATTCGCCATGCATTTCCGCAGACAATCTGCTACTATTGCGCGGAATGGACGGTGACGAAGGAGGTCCTAGCGGCGCCATGGAATTATCCACAGGAGAAAGAGCGCTCAAGGCATTGCGCCCGGTGCGTGTTCTTCATCCGACGCTCTTGTCGTTGTGTCCATTGCTCGGTCTCTTCGCGCAGAATCTGGACACGGTTCAGACAGGAGCGATCCTTCGTCCGGCGTTGGTGTTGGCGGGTATTTCATTTCTTGTGACAGCGGTCCTGGCCATTGCTTTGCGGAATCGGTACAAAGCGGGGTTGGTGACATCGACCTTAATCGTATCCCTGGTGGTTGTATGGGGTGTGCTGGAAGACCTGATTTCGCGCGCCATACCGCTATACCCCACGATGCCCCCGGTTGCGTTCTATATCTTGTATGCTGTTTTGGCGCTTGCGGCGTCGGGGTTCGCGGTCTACGAGTACCGCAACGACCCCACGCGTCTCCGAGTTCATCTCTTCTTTCTCGCCGCGATGCTGGCAGGCGGCCTGTTGATCGCCGCATTGGTGCTATCGCCGATGTTTGGCAGACGCGCCGCGTGGATCATTACGGCCTACCTGATGATCACGGTGTACGCCGTAGTTGTCGTGTTGCGGTATCCCGACGACTTTCAAGTCATGACGCGCTCGGCAAACTGGTTCAGCGGAATTCTGCTCGGACTCTATGTCGTTGTGATTATCTACAATTGGCCGCACTCCTCAGGGGCACAATCGAAGTTGACCGATTTGCCCGCCCCGCAACCAACCATGTTCAGCCCGCAGACGACGCCCGACATTTACTTCATTGCGCTCGATGGATACGGACGCGGCGATACGCTTCGAACCTTCTATGGCTACAACAGCCTGCCGTTTGAAGAAGCCATGAACGCAAAGGGATTCAGCTTTTCCGACAAATCGACATCCAACTATTTGGATGTGCCGCTGGCCTTGACGTCGTGTCTCAATCTTGAGTTCGCGCACAACATGCTGTCTGACACTGCCGAACCGTCGTCGGCGTCAACGACGGAACTCATGCGCCTCTATCATCAGAATCGATTGTTTCGCTATCTCAAGAACCTGAATTACCACATCGTGGCCTTCTCTCCCGGAATCGAATCCATGGAACCGGCCGGCTCCGTTGACGAGGTTCTGAGACCTCCCTACGGTTTGACCGAATTCGAAATGGTTCTACTCAATCGAACGATCGTATCTCGGATCATGGAAGGCATCTACTACGTACGCTACCGAAACCCCGCGGCATGGGGCTTCTCTCATTTGCGCCGCCGCGTCCAATTCACGCTCAATGAGTTAGAGAAGCTGCCGGAGGCTTCGTCCGATTCGCCCAGGTTGGTGTACGCGTACCTGCCATTTCCCGAGCCGCCGTATCTGCTCACACGCGACGGGGGCTTGGCGCAGCCGTTCGGGCCCGGTTCACTCGGCATCGATCGGATGTTTCGAGGGCTGGAGAGTGACTATCGCGAGGCCTACCTGGATCAAGTATCGTACTTGAACAAGCGGCTCGACACGGTGACCACGGCAATTGTGGAGAAATCGAAACGGCCGGTTTGCGTACTGATTGCGTCGTGCCGCGGCGCTCGCGTCTCGCTGAATGCCGCGGAACCGTCGCAAAGGGAACGCTTCGCCATACTCACCGCGTCGCGATTCCCGCAGGCCAGTGGCGAGGGTCTACCTCAAGATGTCGGCCTTGTGAATCTCTTTCGCGCGACACTCAATAAGCTGTTCGGCACGTCACTGCCCCTCTTGCCGAATGAATACTTGTCGCCCCCGCCCGGCGAACCGTTCAAGAAGGTCGTAGCTTCCTTTTAATACTAAGCGCGATCCCAAAAGAGGCAGGCAAGATGCCTGCCACACGGTGTGAACGATCTTCACGGCAGGACGAGCCTGCCACACGGTGTGAACGATCTTCACGGCAGGACGAGCCTGCCACACGTTGTGAACGATCCACACGGCAGGACGAGCCTGCAACACGTTGCCGGAGGTGCGTTATCTTCCGCTGAGTTCGTGAACGGTGGCGACGATCTCTTCCTCGATCGTGGGCGCCCAGGGGCCGTAGAGGCCGTAGTACACCTGCGACGATAGCCCCTCGTATCCGCCTTCGCGAAGCACGCGCAACGAGGGAATGTAGGAACACACGTCGTTGGCGTACGCAATGACGAAGTGTTTTTCGCGGCCCAACTCATACTTCAAACGCAGCGAATAGTCCACGGTGGCCTCGCCGCCAAGTATGGTGAACTGCAGGGTGTCCGCGAATTGCCACACTTGGATCGGGTACGGATAGGTGGCATCCAGCGAACCTTGCTTGTCGAGTTTCTCCAGAAGCAGTTTCGCGAGGCGCTGCTGATAGACATCGGAGCTGCCTTGAAGTT